>JAUXNU010000045.1 GCA_030682655.1 Actinomycetota bacterium
GTCAGGAAACCGAGCCATGGAGGACGACGTGCGCACAGCCAGTCTATTGAAGCGGATATTGGGTGTCGAGAAAGTCGTGATCGAGGGCTTTGACTTCGAGGGCGACGACGTGGTGATCAAGGTGCGGCTCCACAAGCGCCAACAAAGGCGTTGCAGCCGGTGCGGACGACGGTGCTGCGGACATGACAACGGGCGGGGACGTCGCCGCTGGCGCGTGATGGACTTCGGCACGGTCATGGTCTGGCTCGAAGCCGAGGCTCCGCGAGTGCGCTGCCCCAGGCACGGGGTGGTGATCGCACGGGTCACCTGGGCGCGGACCGGCTCGGGGTTCACGCACAACTTCGAGGACCAGGTCGCCTGGCTCTCGACGAATACGAGCCAGAGTGCGGTCGGTGCGCTGATGCGGATCTCCTGGAGGACCGTCGGGCGGTGCCTGAGGCGAGTCGTGGATGAACGCAGGGCCGACATCGACCTGCTCGACGGCCTGAGCCGGATAGGTATCGACGAGACCAGCTACCGGAGAGGCCATCGCTATCTGACCGTGGTGGTATGTCACGACACCGGGCGCCGCCTCCCGAGGGTTCGGAGAGAGCGGCCCCGAGCACACGACACGGGAGTCGTCTTGCCCGTGTCTGTCCAAAGTCTTACTGTGCGGATTGCGAGCCACCCGTTTCGGAACAGGATAGACTGCGAGGTGGCAACCATCTGAGGGGGGCAAATGGGACGCTTCATTCGTTTGTGTGTTGTAGCGCTAGTCCTGCCGGCTGCGATAGGTTTGACTGGCTGCACCTCGCGTCTCGAGGGCAAGGTCGTGAGTGCTTCAACGGGGGAGCCAATCGCTGGCGCCGTGGTGAAGGTTGCGGACTCTACCTCAACCACAGACGGCACGGGAGCCTTCACCTTCGAAGGTCTGAAGCGCCAGGACATCACGGGAACGGTCGAGGTCGAGGGCTTCCCGCCATACGAGTTCAGCACGGATCTCCAGAAGGGCAACCAGTCCCTGACTCTCAAGATTCCCGATTATGTGCTGACGGTCGAGGTGAAAGAGAAGGCCCTCGAGCCAGCTGAGATAGCGACGATGACCGTGACGCTGGACGGGATCGAGACAACCAGCACACCAGCAGCCTTCAGACGTGTTGCTCCAGGAGTCCACGTTCTGACGGTAGCGGCTGACGGCCACGAGACGCACGAGGCGACGGTGACACTTGAGCCTGGCGAGTCCACAGTGAAGGTCGAGCTATCTCTTACTCCTCTCGAGACGTACAGGCGATTCCTCGAAGCAGGGAAGTTCCATCGGAACAAGGTCGCGTACTCCTACATCCACCCAGACGAGCGGAAGCTGCTCACCCTGAAGGAATGGACCAAAGCTCGGTCAGGGCTCGACATGAAGTCGATCGCTCTCGGGAATGTGCGAATGCTGAAGAGCTGGAAGTCCCAGCTTACGAACAAGACATACAAGAACGTCGCCGAGATTGACCGAAGCATCGAGTATCAGGTTACTGGTACGGAGTACAGCGACTACGGTCAGGTCATCACCAACAACGGCAATCAGCACTGGGTGAAGCTCGACGGGCTGTGGTACATCGTGCACGCGAAGTAGTTCTAGAGCAGGTTGGCGGCGTTCACGCCGTCGGGATGATTCGACCATGAGAGGGGGGGCGATGCCGAACGCGGGTCACTGCAGCGAGTGCGACAAGTACGTTTGGATCGGCAAGGATGGCGGTTGCGTGAACGGTCACGCACGATCTTGTATCCGTGGAGAATACACTGCACAACCAGCGCCAGCCGGTGGGCCGCTCCCCCCAGTCGAGGTCGTGCATGTGGATTCCGTGGCGACCCCTTGCGAGTCGCCGAGTCCCGGCCGACGATGGTCCCGACGTACAATCGCTATCGTCGCCGCGGTCCTTGTCGCTGTCCTTGGGCTTGGAGCGTGGAGGGCAGTGGTGTTCATTGGCGAACGGCGCGAACAACAGAGCGCAGTCGCCTACGCGACGCAGGCCGATGCTGCGGCTGCCGTGCTCCGAGATGCCCGTCTATCCACTGTTGCCGCCTTGGCGACCGGGAGATTCTTCGACCTGGCGGCAGTCGAGACGAGAGTAGACGTGCTATACGGCGAGCTGAGTGAGACTCGCCCGCCTGCCCTGTTCGCCGACTATCACACTCATCTGCTGGGAGAAGCTCGGCACCTTAGATCATCCATCAGTGCAGCGCGCAACGGACGACACAACGAAGCGCAACAGGAGATCAATGCGGCTAACAGGGAGCAGGAAGCGCGACTGCAGGCGGCAGAGGCAATCATCTCTGGCGCGGAATGACGAAAGCCGAATCGCCGGAGGGCAGGTGCAGCACGGGGTTCCTGGGGTAACGGTACGGACCTGTTCTCGGCACAGAAAAGGGGATCTTGTGTCACAAGATCCCAATTTCACAGCATCCCCCTCAGGATTTGATTCTCCGTCAAACGTTCTTACGCTTCACCAGCGGCGCGGCCCTTCACTGCGCTGTCGTCTCAGGATACCGCCGCATGGCCGCGCCGTCTGTGTGGAAGCGCTTGTCAGGCCTGAGCCGTTAGACTCACTGACGTGTCACCGATTCAGCAGAGGTACATCGCGTCTGTTGCTGACTCCATACAGCTCACGATCCGCTGTCCAAACCTCGACCCTATTGAGGTCTTCAACCTGCTCGCCGGTTAGCGAATGAATGGTAAACGCCGTGCGCTCGAGCTCTTCCCTAGCCACGTCGTTTCGTGTCAGTTGGACCGTCACCTGAACCGTGTCCCCTCCCACGACCTCAAAGCCGCTGATGTAGGGAACAAGACTGCCCTCCATACCCTCTGCCCCAAGCAGCTCGGTGAACGAATCGACCCCGAAGGCCTCTAGGGCAGCTTCTTCAGTACGCTTCGCGAGTTCGCTATTGGGCTCCGCCTGTGGCGTTGGTTCGTCCGGCACGGGCTGAGTCGACGGGTTGTTCGTGGAATCGTCAGCAGGGCGCGTCGGGTCCCCCGATGGCGGGGGAATCACGGCCTCCTGCTCGGCGGTCGAGTCGCCACCTAGCGAGAAGAGCAAGGTGCTGCAAAGTGCGCATCCGCACAGCAGCACCACCCCGATTACAGCAGCAGCAATCGCTATCTTGATGTTCTTGCTCATCCCGCCCCCTGTCGAACGCATCGCCCACCAGCCGAAGTACCGGTATCCCGTGTCACGTCAGCGACTCCAGGCCTAACGTGTTTGAGATGAGCGGCAACGCGAAGCGTTGTCCGCTCGATCTCATGGTTAGGGGCACCTGCATCAACCGTGAAGTCGGGGTGCAGGGGAGCCCCTCGAGGTCGGTCGAGGGGCTCCCGCAAGCGAACACACTGGCGACTATTTCAGCGCAAACGTCACGTCTTTATCCGCATCGACAAGAACCTGCCAAGTGGCCTTGTCGAACGAGCCCTTCTCAACCTCAAACACCTGCGCGTCCTCGACCGTGATACCCGGGTTGAGGTCGCTGACGATCTTCGCCGTCAAGTCCAGTTCCGTTGCGTATGCGCTCGATGCACCGATGTCGGCGTCGAACTTGACGTCGTCAGGGTTCAGGAGCTTGAGCGACGGAGTCGAGAACATCCCGATGGGCTCCTTGGAGATGTTCTTGTACTTCCATCGCACCGCAACATACTCCCCGCCCTCAGCAGGCTTCTCCTCGAAGAACTCTGAGCCCACCTTCTCCTTCGTCTCGACCGAGATGATGGAGATCTCGAACTTCTCCGTCGTGTACTTGTCGCCGACCTTGGGCAAGGCGGGCGCCTCTTCCGCTTTGCCGTCCTCGGTCGCGGCGCCTTCGGTCTCAGTTGCCGTCGACTCGGAGGACTGTGGAGCCTTTGCGGTCTCGGTGCCGCCGCCACCGCCACCTGATGCAGCCGCTGCCACGACGATTACAACGATGAGCCAGAACCACCACTTCTTGTAGAACGGCTTCTTGGGCTTTCCAACGGTCTCTTCCGCCATTACGCCTCCCTCGCGACAAATCGGATGTGACGTCTGTGCCCCCTGAATGTCGACTATGCGTCAACTGCGGTCGATGTTAGCCGAACCGATACGTGACGCATAGTCCGTAGACCTATGGTCAGCACCCATCTTCACTTCTGGCATGGAGAAACTGACGCCAGACCCTCGCTGCATGGCTTTCGGGCGGCGACTGCGCGCCTTGCGCCAGGAGAGGGGTCTGTCGCAGGAGCAATTAGCTCACCTCGCCGGACTTGACCGGACATACGTAAGCAGCTGCGAGGCCGGGCGGCGCAACGCGACCATCAAGACGCTGGAACGCCTCGCTGCCGCCCTCGAAATAGAGGTCAGCGGCAGCGTTGGGCGCGTTGGGCGCGTTGCCCTTGGACCTCTCTCGTCTCTCATGTCGCGTCCTACGCGATGCCGCCCAGGCGCCGTATCTCCTGCTTGTGCTTGGCTTCGGCGGCCAACTTGTGTGGCACCTTTGCCGCACGCTGAACCCGCTTCAGCTGCTTGTCTACATGGTCACCCTGCGCATCGGGGCGGATCACGCAGGCAACGAGCATCTCCGCGAGCTCATCCAACGCGACGCGGTTGCCCGAGTCCGACTTGATCTCTGCGCGCAACTTGGTGAGCACCGACTCCGTGAGAATGAGCTTGGCGATGTTGCTGGCCGCCAGCGCACGCTTGCGCTGATAGAACATCTCGAGTTCGTCCTTACGCTGCGCCTCCGGGGTGAGCAAGTACAAGTAGTCCACCTTGTCCTTGGGCTTCTGGTCCTCATCGAGGAGGCTGACCTCGAAGACCAGCTCATGCTCGACCGGCTTGTTGAAGAGGACGCGATACAGCTGCCACTCAGCGCCGTTGGTGAGGATGACCCATTCGACGCCCTCGCTGGCGGCGTAGGAAACCGCTTGGTAGAGATGGTTGTCGTTGAGACGCGAGGAAACCGCCTTCACTTCAATGATGACGAAATGCTTGCCATCCTTCCGGATAACGAAGTCGGCGAAACTGCCCTTGATGCGGTACTCACCAGTGAGGTTGTCGAAGGCGTCCCAGCCGAGAGCGTCGCTCACCATCGAAGAGACAATCATGCGGGTGTCGCTCTCCTTGGCACCGTTCGCCCGAGCTTTCTGCGCGACAATCTTGAACCTACGAATCCCCTTCGCGACGCGCTCGCGCGCCTTGTCCTGGTAAACCGCCATCAGAGTCCCCCTCCGAACGACTGCCTTCACACCGAGTGTAGCCGAAGACCCCGGCACCGAGGTCACAAGTGTCTTACCTAGTCACTATGTGTTGAGTGCCAACACATCGTGGACAAGAAGATGTGCCACGACATCGTGGACACCGCTCTCTGACAATCGAATAGTCATCTCGTCATCCTGTTGAACATCCAACCCGATCGAGAGGTGTTCATGATGGATGGAGCCCGGCGACAACGAGTCCTGGCAGTTCAGCGCTTTCGTGATGGCGAGAATCCGGAATCAATCTGCGTTTCGCTCGGCCGGTCCAGAGCATGGCTCTACAAGTGGGTCTCACGTTGCACAGGGGATGACGACTCATGGAGCGAGAGCCGGTCCCGCCGGCCGCTTGCCGCGGGTTCCCGCACGTCCATGGAGATCGAGGAGATCGTCAAGATGGTGCGCCTCAGTCTCTACAACCAGGACTTGTTCTGCGGCGCACAGGCGATCCTCTGGGAGCTGGAGGATCTCGGGTCGCGCCTCTGCCCTCGTTGCGGACCATCGGTCGCATCTTGAGCCGGAATGAGCTGACCCATCGCCGGACCGGAAGGTATGAGGCCAAGGGAACACCCTATCCCAGACTTCCGGCGCTGCTGCCGAACCAGACCCACCAAGCGGATCTGGTCGGCCCGTGCTATCTCAAGGGGCCGATACGCTTCTACGGGCTCAACGTCGTCGACACGGCCACGGCGACGTGTCTCTTGTATGCGGCCATTTGCGCGGGCCCGTCGTGCGGGTCGATCACGCCGCTGACTCCACGGGTCAGGGGCGCAAGATCGAACGGCGCATACGTGGCGAGACTCTCGCAGGGAGACGCGAGCACGCCGCCCAGGCGCACCAGCGCGGCCCATTTGCCGCCACGCCCGCCGCTGATCGTGTCGAGCGGGGTGGGCGGCGTCGGGTTGACATGCCTCGGCGGCTGATAGGTCCAGCACCACGCCTCGGCCAACCGTCGAGGATGAGCGCTGCCCACGGTCACGAACAGTCCGAGCGGGTAGGCGACGTACTTCACGTCCTTCACGCTGCGGTAGTTCTGGCAGTAGCTTGAACGGCCCATACGCTTCACGACATCTCCCAGGAGCACGGCGAGATCGTCCAGCTCGGCCACGATGCCGGGAACGCTCACCCACGCCTCGCGCTCGGCCTTGCTTCCATCGACCATCACCGTATCGGGCGCCGTGTCGGGGTCGACGGTCGCGAGCGCCGCGGTGAGCGCGCTTCCCGCCGCGTCGTAGAGGCCCCTCACGAACGTGAACGCGGGTTCGCCGATGACGCCGGAGAGCTCATCCGCGTACTCGCGGCGCATGGCCTCGAAACTCTCCCAGCTTGCGCGGACGTTCGAGGCGGCGCTCACGGCGGCCTGCGCGGCGTCTGTCGCGTCCTGGTCGCCTGCAAGCAGCGCGGCTCTTAGCTCGGACCGGGCATCACCGAGGATCGCGTCGGGCGTGCGGCACGTCGTCATCGCCCCATAGATGCGCTGCGCGTCCTTGGAGGGCTTGAACCCCCGCGCGGTCAGTCGGTCATACAGTGTGCTGATGGTGTAGGTGTCGCTCATGATCGCTCCTCACTCTCGGAAGTCCGAAGCCCCGCCCGAAGCGCTCTCAACAGGGCATCGCCGGACTCGGGCTCATCGGGTTCATCGGGTTCATCGGGAAGTCCCAGGCCACGGGAGAACGCGGCCAGATCCTTCTTCTCCTCTTGCTCTTTCAAGTGCTTCTCATCGGTCATCACTCCTCCTCTCGTCAACCACAACCGTCCCAGACTGTCCAACTGTCCCGCAGGGGCTCTGACCTGCACATATGCTCGGACACTTGCGATTTCCAAGGTGTCCTCCGAAGTGTCCGGCCGATGAACGGGACAGTTGCCCGGACAGTTGCATCCTCATGATCTGTCCGCCTGTTCCCGCAGGTCATCCGGCGTTACGGACAGTTGGACGGTCTGGGACGGTAGGTAGCGCGTGAATGCGTCGGCGAAGTCGCCCCGGTGGTAGCCGCGCACCGCCTTCGACTGGTCCTGCCGGGGACGGATGCCGTAGGGCTGCAACCGCCGCGCGAGTCGGTTCATGCTCAACTGGAGATCGCCCCAAGGGGATTCGTCCAGCGCACACAGGCGCTCCACCATCTCGCGTGACGTGAGGAACGTGCTCACCGATGACTCGAAGACGTCGTGGACATCGGCTATGAGTTTCTGTCCGAGCGACCCGTCGACGAGTGCGGAGTCCGCGAAGGCGACGAGCACCATGCAGGCGTTGCGGATGCGCCCCGGCCACACGCCGCCTGCGAGGTCGCAGATCGCGACGAGAGGCTCCCATGTGTCCGCTGCCCGGTCCTCGACCGGCATGTGCGGTTCGGCCTTCTCCAGCTCGCTCATGTGGGCATCGGCCCAAGCCGTGAGGCGTTCCGATATTCTGTGGAGAGCGGGACCGTCGCGGCGTGTGCGGTACGGCGAGAGCTGCTCACCCGGACCACGGCGACGCATTCGCACGACGATCGCGCGGTCCATGATCGTGTCGGGCAGGTCGCCGATGCTGGCGAGCATCGCCATGGCGAACGTGGGACAGTCCTCGCGGGTCCGGGTGGTCATGTCCCAGCGCACATACGGGCGGTTGCGCTGATGCCCGGCGTTTATGATGCCTCTCAGGTCCTCGCCGGTGTCGCTGACACGGCGGCTCCCGAACACGACGTCCGCCTCGTCGATGAGGACCGTAGGCGGGTCATCCACAGTGATGGAACGCACGAGCGCGGCCGGAGAGCAGTTCGTCGTGATGAGCGGCCGACGGCAGGTGGCTTCCGCGATGTCCATGAAGCGGGACTTCCCGCACCGCTTCTCCGGGCTGACAACCGCCGCCCTGGGAGCGTGCTCTCATGCCCTCTGCGCGTGCGTCGCCGCGATCCATGCGGTCATCGCATCATGTGCTTCACAACTTGGGAACGCCACATACCGGCCTAGCGCAACATGCAGCTCCTCGAGTAGGGCCGCTCCGTCAGGAACGCGGATCGGCTCATCGGGCACGTCGGCGTCATCCGTCCAGTCGAGCACCTCGACGTCATCGAAGGGGATTCGCTCGTCGATCATGCTGTCCGCCCGGCCCGCCGCCGTGCAGATTCGTCCCGGACCGCGCGAAGTCGCCAGCGCAGCCACGCGTCGACGGGTATGGAGCCAGTTGTCGTGCCGGGCGCCAGGACGTATGCACGCCGGCCGGTCGCCATGCCGATCGCCCGGCGCAACCTCTGTTCCTCCGCGAACAACTCGACGGCCTGTTTGCTTTCAAGATCGCGCCCGGTAGCGCACAAGTAGTCCTCCTCGGTCCGCACACCCTCCGGCAACTGGTAGTCGCCGATGCGCCTCGGAAAGAGCGTCGCCATGCTCATTGGGACCGCGCAACGGACCGCGAATCCCTTGGACAGCACTCGTCGCTAGGGCCTTCACCTGCGGAACCGTCGCCGCAGACAGAGTGTTCAGCACACGAATCCGCCATGCGTCCGCCATGCGTCACGAGAACCTCGTCGGCGGTCTCGACTTCGAACGGGATTTCCAGACGGGTCAAGAGCGCAGGAACGACAACCTTGCGAGCTCCGGGTGTGCCGGTGGTGGGCCAGTCTCGGCACGCACGGAAGGCGGCGCCCCTGCCCATCGACAGGAGTTCGGCAATCGTACTGACCGGCTCCAGCGGCCGTAGGCGCCGACCGAGGACGATGATCGTCGGCGCGTTCATCCGTCCACCTGCTCGATCAGGTCTGCGGGCTGCCCTTTGTACGAGACCGCCTGTGCCATAGCGACGAGCTGCTTGTCGTATGGAAGCAGACGCCCCGAGATGATCAACGAGACGGTTGCGGGGCTCATCCCAGCCGCGCGGGCGAGCGCATTCTGCCTCATCTCACGGTCGGCGAGCAGTTTCTCAATCAGTAGCATCGCGGCCTCCTTCCTTTGAAACTTGCTTGCGTCTGTTTCTTGGCACATACTAGTGTAACAGCCGTTGAAAGGGATGCTAAATGCCAAAGCCTAAAGAGGACGCCCTATTACGCGACCTAGCGAGGGACTGCGGTCATCTGTCAGACCTGGAGCGTAGCCTCGTCACGCAGGAGGGCTACTTGGAGGAGTACACGCAGGCAGCGGGCAACTTATACCTCCGCGAGAAGACGCTCGGTGATGCCGTGAAGTTTGTCTCCCGCCTAAGGAGGCCGTCCGATAGCCCCACGGACCTGGGCCGCGTGAAGAGACCGCATGACGGCTCTGGCAAGAGAGACGGCCGATGGGAGCTGCTGGCGGACTTAGGGAAAGCGATCGGGGATGAGGTGCCGCCGCCTCTAGCAGCGGAGGGCTTGAGCATGTGGGTATCGAGGGTCGGATTGGGCTCTGCAAGGCTTGTCTCGATCACCTTCGACTCCCGACTCTCACGGCAAGCCCTCTTCCGCGAGATCACACAGATGTGGCCCGACCTGAGATCGAAAGGCTGGGTTCGGCCGTCTCGGCCCCTAGGGGAGCGCAAGCTCACGCTCGTGCGCTTCGTGTGTCTGGACAGCACTCCCGATGAGTCATGGCGCGGCCGTCTGGACCGCTGGAACAAAGTCCATCCCAACTGGTGCTACCGGGATTCCGCAGCCATGCAGAGCGACTTCGCCAGGGCCGAGGCCTCTCTCACTGGGATCAAGCAGGGCCTTGCCTGGTACTACGATTCCGCCGTCCGCCATTTCTGGGACGCAACTGACGACGAGATCAAGAGCGCTGTCGAGTCGGACGGCATCGGGCGCAGGGAACACGACGCGCTCGTGAAGGTGTGGAACGCCCGGCGTCCGCCGTTGCGGATCAAGACCGAAGAAGAATACCGCGCGTATATCAAGTCCCTAAACGGAGCGAAGAAGAAAGCGGGCGAGTAGTCATGAGCAACCGAATCCGCAAGGTCGCGAGGCAACACTACATCGTCACTATCGAGCTCAAGCCCGATCCCATGACGGGCAAGCGGCGGCGCGAGAGTCACACCGTCCACGGCCCGCGCGACCAGGCCGAGGCGTTGTGTTCCCAGCTGCTCGTGGACATACAGCGTGGCGAGTATGTCGCGCGCTCATCCTCGACGGTCGCCGACGTTTGCCGCACATGGCTGAACAAAAAGAGCGCGGCTATGGCCGCGAAGAACGGGCAGAAGGGCTCACCAAGGACGCTTGAGAGGTACAAGTCCCTTCTGAACGGCAGCGTGATCCCATCGCTCGGCGCGTGGCCCATCCAGAAGCTCACCACTGAGCACATCGAAGCCTTCTACGCAGCCAGTCTGGAGCACGTCAGCGCAGCGACCGTGCATCATCGCCACGTCGCGCTACAGCAGGCGCTTGAGTACGCGGTCAAGTCCCACCTCATCGCGACGAACCCGGCCAAGGACGCCGACGTGCCGGAGGCCGAGCATCGGGAGATGCGCTTCCTCACCGGCGAAGAGGCAGCGACCCTGATCGCCGCAGCGACGGGCACGAGCCTGGAGGTCCCTGTCCGCCTCGCACTCGATACCGGAATGCGCTTGGGCGAGATTCTGGGTCTACGATGGTCGGACGTGTCACTCGACGCCGGACGCCTCACGGTCAACCAGACGGTACTCGAGCTGTCCTCAGCGGGAACCGGCCTCGATTTCAAAGGGCCCAAGACCAAGGCCGGACGGCGGACCATCGCCCTTGCCAGTCCAACCGTGGCGTTCCTGCGCGAACACAAGCGCGCGCAGACCGCGCAACGCCTTGCGATGGGACCGGGATGGGCTAGCAACGATCTGGTCATCTGTAGCGCCTGTGGCGAACCTGTACGGCCGTCCACGGTCTCTCGGCACTTCGGGCGGCTAGTGAACCCGCCGACGCCGAAGGCCACACGCAGGACGCCGGAGCCGGAGCCGAAGAGCGGGCCCCTGTCCAAACCGTGCCGCTTCCATGACCTGCGACACACCCACGCGACGCTCGCGCTCGCGGCCGGGATGCCGGTCAAGGTCGTCTCGCAACGTCTCGGTCACACCAAGGCCAGCTTCACCCTGGACGTCTACGCGCACGTCCTACCGAAACAGGACCAGGAAGCCGCCGATACGGTCGCGTCGGCTATCTACGGAACCGCTCACGCGCTGTGAACGTGCCACATGGCGAATTTCGGGCGAATCTCAGGCCTGAGTAGATGAACGGGAACGCTCCCGGGGGAACGTTCCCGCAGATAGATGGTGGTGGGCCCGGCAGGATTCGAACCTGCAACCAAGGGATTATGAGTCCCCTGCTCCACCGTTGAGCTACGGGCCCACTCGGGGTCGACGGCAGAACGCAGAGTTGTAGTGTAGCGCAAGCTCTCGTATAATCCTCAACCGTGCCCTGACAGCCTGTGCAGGCACAAAACACTCCTCGGTAGCTCAATCGGCAGAGCATCCGGCTGTTAACCGGAGGGTTGTAGGTTCGAGTCCTACCCGGGGAGCCAAGCGACTTCAGGACCACCGCCATGCGGTGGTCCTTTGCTTGCCGCACAAGCATCGTTATCCCAGCTACAATAGCGGGTAGGACACAAACGGGGAGCACGGGACGACACACGAAGGGCTACATGATGCGAGTCATCGTTGCCGATGACGACGAGTCTAGCCGCTACATGATGACTGCAATGCTCCGCGCTGTCGGCCACGAACCCGTTCCGGCCGAGGACGGCGTCGAAGCGCTCCGTCTCGCACGACAGGAGCCGCCGGACCTCATCGTGAGCGACATCCTCATGCCCACGATGGACGGCTACCAGCTCTGCCGCGAGTGGCGTGCGGACGAAGCTCTCGCCCAGGTCCCTTTCGTCTTCTACACCGCCAACTACACCGACGTCGGCGACGAACGCTTCGCCAAGAACCTTGGGGCCGACCGCTTCCTCATCAAACCCATGGATCCGCACAAACTCCTGAACGAACTCGAGCGCCTCCTGCAGCTTGCTGAGACGGGAGTCATCGAGCCGCATACCCCGGAGGTGGACGAGTCCGAGATACTCCGCGAATACAACACGCGACTCGTCCACAAGCTCGAACAGCAGATCGAGGAGCTTCGAACATCCAACGAGAGCCTGGCGCAGACCCAGGGCAACCTCTCACGTCTAGTCGAGACGGCCCCCGTTGGGATCATCACGATCAGCGCCACAGGGAAGGTGCTCATGTGGAACCCTGCAGCGGAGAAGATGTTCGGCTGGTCGTCCGAGGAGCTGCTCGGGCGAACCTGTCCGCTCATCGAGCAGCCTTCCGGCGTTGAGTGCATCCAGCTCCTCAAGGCCGTCAACGCACCGGTTTCCGGCCACGAGACGGAGTTCCGCGCCAAGGACGGCCACCTGGTCGAAGTGAGCGTCTCAGCTGCGCCTTTCCCCGGCGAGGGAGATGATGGTCTCCTCGCCATCATCACGGACGTCACATTGCAGCACGCGACCAAAGACGACCTCGAGGCCACGATCGAGCGCCTCTCGAACATGATGGAGGGAACGGTCAACGCCATCGCGAAGATCGTCGAGGCGCGTGACCCGTACACATCCGGCCACCAGGAGCGTGTCGCAGCGCTCGCCGAGGGCATAGCGCAGGAAATGGGCCTACCCGGGGACGCCGTTGAGGGTATTCGTGTCGCAGGACTGATTCACGATATCGGGAAAGTCTACGTACCTGCCGAGATACTCGCCAAGCCCAGGCGGCTCACAGATGTGGAGTTCAGCATCGTCAAGATGCATCCCGAGGTCGCCTACGATGTCTTGGGGGCCATCGAGTTTCCTTGGCCGATCGCTACCTATGTTGTGCAGCACCACGAACGGCTCGACGGCTCGGGATACCTGGGGGCGCTGCGAGGCGACTCGATTCTGCTGGGTTCGCGGATCCTCGCGGTAGCGGACGTGGTAGAGGCTATGTCGTCGCACCGGCCCTACAAGGTCGCTTCCGGCATCGACGCGGCCCTCGAGGAGATCGAATCCGGGGCGGGCAGCCGCTACGACGAAAAAGCCGTGCGAGCCTGCGTCACGCGGTTCCGGACGCGCGGCCTCAGCCTCGACGACCTGCAGGTGACGACACTCGCGTAGCACCCGGCCGGATCCGCCGACTACTCCAGATAGTCCTTGAGCCTGCTCGACCTCGACGGGTGGCGCAACTTGCACAGCGTCTTGGATTCGATCTGCCGTATCCGCTCGCGGGTGACGCCGAACTCTCGGCCGACCTCCTCCAAGGTCCGCGGGTGGCCGTCTGTGAGCCCGAATCTCAGTTCGATGACCTTGCGCTCGCGCTCCGACAACCCGTCCAGCACCTTGGATAGCTGTTCTTGCAGCATCGAGAAGGATGCAGCATCCGGCGGCACGATGGCTTCACCGTCCTCGATGAAGTCCCCGAGCTGCGAGTCCTCTTCCTCGCCGATCGGAGTCTCGAGGGACACGGGTTCCTGGGAAATCTTGAGAATCTCCCGCACGCGTTCCGCGGTCATCTCCATCTTGTCGCCGATCTCATCCGGACTAGGCTCCCGGCCGAGCTCCTGGAGCAGCTGGCGCTGCACCCTGATGAGCTTGTTGATGGTCTCGACCATGTGCACCGGGATGCGGATCGTCCTGGCCTGGTCGGCAATGGCGCGCGTGATCGCCTGGCGAATCCACCATGTCGCGTAGGTCGAGAACTTGAACCCCTTCGTGTAGTCGAACTTCTCAACCGCACGAATCAGTCCAAGGTTCCCTTCCTGGATCAAGTCCAGGAACAGCATCCCGCGACCAACGTAGCGCTTCGCGATCGAGACCACGAGGCGCAGGTTCGCCTCGACGAGCTGCTGCTTCGCATCGAGACCGACGGCCTCGATGCGGCGCAAGCGGCGGCGCTCGCCGCGATCCAGTTCGATACCGCGGTCCTCGGCCTGCTCGGAACGTTCCGTCGCCTCGAGTCCGGCCTCTATCTTCATTGCGAGGTCGATCTCCTGGGCTGCGGTGAGCAGCGGTACCTTGCCGATCTCCTTCAGGTACATGCGAACGGGGTCGCCCGTCAGCGGGGCGAGACTGGATGTGTCGCTCCTACGCTTCGCCTTCTTCTTGGTGGCCTTGGCTGGCTTTGGCAGCGGAATTTCGATGTGCTCCTTCTCCTCCGAGGGTATGTCGTCGTCCTCAACGTCATCGGAACCCGAGCCCTGACCGGTGCTCGCAGGTTCGTCAACGATCTCTATGCCCGCATCGCGGAAGAACCCGTACACGCTGTCGATCTGCTCGTCGGAGAGATCCATGTCCCCTATCGCGGCTTGGATCTCCTCGTCGGTCAGGTTGCCCTTGCCTTTGCCCATCTTGGTCAGGGTCTTGACCTCGGCGAGCTCAAGTTCGGGTCCGGCGACAGTTGCGACCGCCTTGTTCGCCGCACCACGCGCCGCGCGCGTCTTCGTCTTTGCAGCCGGCGGCTCTGCGGTTGCCCTCTTCCGCTTCGACTTCGCCGGTGATGCGATCTTCCTTGGCTCGTCAGCCACGCTTGTCCCACACTTCCTACTCGTTCTTCCCGGCTCCGCGGCGCAGCTTGTCCACGCGTTGCTGCAAAGCCGCGATTTCCTTGAACAGGTCATCGAATTCGACGCGGTCACTTGCCGGGTCGAGTCGCTTGAAACGGGTCTTCTTCTCTATGATTTGACGCTCGAGGGCAAACTCCTTGAGCTTACTTAACAATTCCTTGGAGATATCGCCCGTGTCTTCCTCGTCGTCGCCCCCGACGACAAGTCCGCTGAGCAGCTCTCCAGCGTCGGAATCGACGGCCACAACAGCGTTGTAGAGGTCTCTACCCGTTGCCGTACCGGCTTCCACGACCAATCTGAGCAGCGTCCGCAATTCTTGGTCGCCAAGGACATCATTGTCAAGCAATTCCCGTGCCTCGGACCGCAGCGAGCTGTCAGCCGCCAGAAGCGACACGTACTCCCGCTCGGCCGCCAGACGCGGATCTCTGAGCGCCGGTCGTTCCGTGCGCCGCGGACCTGGAGCGTCTTCGCGATCGACCGACTCCGGTCCACGCACAACGGACGGCTGCGCATGCCGCACCGCCTCGGCGACCGTGGCGTAGTCTACCAGCAGCCGGTCCGCCACGTAGTTCGAGTAGTCCTGCGCCAGGAGCGTTCCCTTCACAGACGCGAGTACCGACGCCGCGGCAGCAAGCGCCCGCGAACGGCCTTCCGGCTTGTCGAGCTCGTGCTTCTCCAGACGGCGGTCGAGCACGAACTGCATGAGCGGCTCAGCGGACTCGATAACCCCCCGGACGCCTTCGGCGCCGTGTAGCGCAACGTAGTCCGCAGGGTCCTTCCCCTCCGGTACCACGGCAACCGCCAGCTCGATCGGATCGCGTCCGGCGGTTCCCTCCACGCTCACGTCGATGAACTCAGCTGCTCTCTCCGCAGCTCGCAGTCCGGCCTCGTCCGCGTCGAAGAGATACACGATGCGTTTGGCGAACCTGCCAAGGAGCTTCACGTGATCGCGCGTGAGCGCTGTCCCGAGCGTCGCCACCGCGTCACGCACGCCGGCTACATGTAGCGCGATGACATCCGTGTACCCTTCGACCACCACAGCCGTTCCGCTTTGCACGATCTCGTTCTTCGCCCGGTCAAGCGCATACAGGTTGCGCGACTTCTGGAAGACGGCCGTCTCGCTCGTATTGAGATACTTCGGCTCCCCCTCGCCAAGGACGCGCCCCCCGAAAGCAATGGCCCGTCCGCGCAGGTCTTGGATCGGAAACATCACGCGGTCGAAGAAGCGGTCGCGCAAGTCCCCACGATCGGTGCGAAAGCCCAGGTTCGATTCGACGATCTCCTCGGCGGTGAAGCCGAGCTCGCGAAGGTGACGGGTGAGCGTTCCTCGGCCCTGCGCGAAGCCGAGCTGAAACTCCTTGGCGACGTCGATGCCGAACCCGCGAGTCGCGAGATACGCCCGCGCGGTCTTCGCACTCTCTTCGCGTCCGGACACGAGCACCTTGTGGTAGAAGTCGGCTGCCGCCTCACACGCCTCGATGAGGCGTTCTTTGTGACCGCGCGGCGTCGCGTCGCCCACTTCGTGAATCTCGATCCTGGCGCGGTCGGCAAGCGCGCGCACGGCATCGGGGAAGTCGTAGTGCTCCTGACGCATCAGAAACCCGATGGCGTCTCCGCCCTCACCGCACCCGAAGCAGTGCCAGAGCTGGGTAGCGGGATCCGCTTTGAACGACGGGGTCTTCTCACCATGAAACGGGCACAACCCCCAGTACAGGCGGCCCTTCTGCTTGAGCACGATTGACTCGGATATGAGGGCGACTACGTCCGTGGCGTCACGTACGCGCTGCACGTCTTCGTCAGGTATGCGACCCACACGCCCTCCTTTCGACCTGCTTCTCTATACCCCGTCCGGAGGTCCTGGCGGCCCCCGGGAAGAAACGACGGTGCTCCCGGACGGGGATCCGTCCGGGAGCACTCGCCGACATGACCGGCAGTCTCACGCAAGTGAGCCGCCGGGAGCTTGAATCTAGGCGCCGTGAATCTTGAGGAACAGCGGCACGAATACCAGTGACACGACTGTCATGAGCTTGATGAGGATGTTCATCGCCGGACCGGAGGTGTCCTTGAACGGGTCACCCACGGTGTCGCCGACGACGGCCGCATGGTGGGCAGCAGAACCCTTTCCACCGTGTACGCCACCCTCGATGTACTTCTTGGCATTGTCCCAGGCTCCACCGGCGTTCGCCATCATGATGGCAAGCAGGAAGCCCGAAACGACCGCACCGGCGAGGAAGCCACCGAGCATCTCGAGGTTGAGAAGGCCGAGCCCGATCGGGATGACGACGGCCAGAATGCCGGGAACAACCATCTCCTTGAGCGCACCCTTGGTCGCGATCTCGACACACGAAGCGTAGTCTGCGCGCGAGCCCTCGACACCTTCAAGCAGACCGGGGATCTCCTTGAACTGCCTGCGCACTTCGCCGATCATGGCGAAGGCCGCGCGTCCGACGGCGTTCATGGTGAGCGCTCCGAACAGGAACGGGAGCATCGCGCCCACGAACAGTCCGACGACGACCAGCGGATTCTCGAGCGACAGGTCGAGCGTGATGCCGCCCGCGGCTATTGTGGTGCGGAATGCAGTGAACAACGCCAGGGCGGTCAGACCGGCAGAACCGATCGCAAAGCCCTTGGCGATGGCGGCCGTGGTGTTGCCGACCGAATCCAACGAGTCGGTGATCTTGCGGATACCCGGATCCATGTGCGCCATCTCGGCAATGCCCCCGGCGTTGTCGGCGACAGGACCGTATGCGTCGACGCCGACAGTGATCGCGGTGATCGACAGCATCCCTAGTGCGGCCAAAGCAATACCGTAGATGCCGGAAACGGCATTGTCCGGAACCGCAAGGTTCCCCATGTAGTACGCGCCGTAGATGCAGACCGCCACCACGAGGATAGGGCCAACCGTCGAGATCATACCGACTCCGAGACCGGCGATGATGTTCGTCGCAGCGCCGGTCTTGCTCGCCTCGGCGATACCTTTGACCGGCTTGAAGTGATCCGAGCAGTAGTACTCGGTGATCTGACCGATCGCGATACCCGCAGCAAGGCCTATGACGACCGAGCCGAAGAACCACAAGCGGGACATGTCACCAACGGTAGAGGCCCACCAGTAGAACAGGCCCGCCATCGCTCCGACCTCGAGGATCGCAGCAACGTACGTCCCCGTGTTAAGAGCCAGGTGCAGGTTGCTGCCCTCCTTGGCGCGAACCGCGAACAGGCCGATAATCGACATGATGATGCCCGCGGCCGCGATAAGCAGCGGCATAGTGACGCCGAACGCGAAGTCGACCGTGCCGGTCGCCCATAGGGACAGAGCGAGCACGATCGGGGCAAGCATCGAGCCGACGAAGCTCTCGAACAGGTCGGCGCCCATACCCGCGACGTCGCCCACGTTATCGCCCACGTTGTCGGCGATAACGGCCGGGTTGCGGGGATCGTCCTCGGGGATACCGGCTTCAACCTTACCCACAAGGTCGGCTCCCACGTCAGCGGCCTTGGTGTAGATGCCACCGCCGACACGTGCGAACAGCGCGATCGAGCTGGCACCCAGAGCGAAGCCGTTCACGATGGCCTGGTCAGCGATCGGATTCTCGCCGGTAACGATGAAGACGATAGTCCACAGGGACAGACCCAGTACACCGAACGAAGCGACCGTGAGGCCCATCGTCAGACCGGAGCGGAACGCAACGTTGAGCGCCTTGGCGATGCCGGTGGTGGCAGCCTGGGCCGTACGCGAATTCGCACGGGTGGCCACGTACATGCCCACGAAGCCCGCCGTGGCGGACAATAGACCGCCCGTGAGAAACGCTGCGCCTGTCAGCACACCCTCTCTGATACCCGTGCCGCTCACAGCGAGTGCGACAAAGACCACGGCGGCGAAGACGATCAGCACGCGCCATTCCGCCTTCAGGAACGCCATAGCGCCTTCCTGGATGGCCTTCGATATCTCCTGCATCTTCGAGTTGCCCGGATCCTGCTTCAGGACCCACGAGCCAAGAAACGCGGCGACGGCCAGGCCGACGACCGCAGCGGCAGGCGCAAGCCACGCTACTGCCTCATTCATACACCCTCTCCTTTCGATCCACGAATGGACCTCTCCCATACCCCTCCCGGGGCGGTTGGCGCTCGGCTGATGATACCGGAGCCCCCGAAACGCGGCAACAGAACGGCACCCATGCCGCATCCACGGGCTAGAACATCCAGTTCTTTGGCATGAAGAGGCTCTCGAACTGGCGCAGGGCGAACCGGTCTGTCATGCCCGAGACGTAGTCCACGACACGTTGCGGCAGCTCTTCGGCGGTTGATGCGCCGAACTCCTCGGCGAGCAGTTCCGGATGCTGCATGTAGTGCTCGAAGAGGCGCCTCACGACTCCGAACGCCTTCGGCTCCTCGGACTTGGCCTTCTCGGACAGGTAGACGTTGTCGAAGAGCCATTGCCGCAGATCGAGCATCGCGGACCGGACCTCGTCCGACATCCGGATCTCGTCACCTTCGAGGCTGTGCTCCACAAGGTCGTTCACCATTGTGGTGATCCGTGCCCCGTGATGGTGGCCAAGGACGTCCGTGGGCCCCGCCGGCAGATCGCTTTCGTGCAGGATGTCGCCTCGGATCGAGTCGTCGATGTCGTGATTGATGTAGGCGATCCGATCGGCGATCGCCACGACTTGGCCCTCCAGAGTCTGCGCTCGCTGGCCCCCGGTGTGGTGCGCGATGCCGTCGCGGACCTCCCAGGTGAGGTTCAGGCCCTTCCCATCGTACTCGAGCTTCTCCACGATCCTCAGCGATTGCAGGTTGTGGCGAAACGGTCGCGGCGCGGACGGGTACTCCTCGGCCAGCGCTTCAAGCGTCGCGTTCAGCGCGTCTTCGCCGATATGGCCAAAGGGCGTGTGCCCGAGGTCGTGCCCCAGCGCGATAGCCTCCGTGAGGTCTTCATTCAGGCGAAGCGCTCGCGCGATGGAGCGCCCGATCTGCGCGACCTCGAGAGTGTGGGTGAGACGGGTGCGATAGTGGTCTCCTTCGGGAGCCAGGAAGACTTGCGTCTTGTGCGACAGACGACGGAACGCCTTGCAGTGGATGATACGGTCCCGGTCTCTCTGGAACTCGGTTCGGTACGGATCGGGAGCCAGCACGCTCGCACGGCCCCGTGTGTGATCGGCAAACGCCGCGCGCGGGGAGAGGCGTTCGTGCTCTTGCGCCTCGTACCGGGCACTCGTGTTGATCTCCAAGACGCCTCCGTGCTTCAGCTTGCGAGCATCCCAAACACCCAGATTCCTCCCAGTGAGCCAGCGACAGCGAGCACCACTCCCGGGATCCACCTGCGGCGCGCGCCCCACGAACTAGCAAGCGCGACGCCGAGCACCGCTCCGATCAGTGAGCCCAGCAGAACTCCAGGGCTGCGCTCGAACCACGTCTGAAGCGCATCAAGCGCCGCACCAGGGAGAGTCCGACCGTCTGATACGGCCACGTACCACCAGACGGGAAGCGGTCCGAACACACCGGCTGCGGCTGAACCGGCAAGCGCCTGCCACCAGGGTCGGACGCTCTTGGAGCTTCCCTGGATCAGCGGCGAACCAGTCCTCTGGAACAGCCTCGTGGATCTTCCCACGGCCACCCGCCCTAAGTCGCACCCGCGGCGGCCCCCCAATGCGGGCCTGACCGCCGCGATCGCTACCTGTTGTCCGATGCGTTCGTCTTTGCTGCAAGCGCCGCCTGCGCTGCCGCCAGCCGTGCAAGCGGGATTCGGTACGGCGAACACGACACGTAGTCGAGCCCTATGTCGAAGAATATCTTCACGCTTTCCGGATCGCCGCCGTGTTCCCCGCACACTCCCAGCTTGATCTTCGGGTTCGCGGCACGTCCGCCCGCGCAACCGAGCGCAACCAGTTCTGCGACACCATCGTCGATCGTCTCGAACGGGTTGCGAGACAGGACCTTTCGCTCCAGATAGCGCGGAAGGAACTTCGCCTCGATATCGTCGCGGGAGAAACCGAAGGTAGTCTGCGTCAAATCGTTCGTTCCGAATGAGAAGAAGTCGGCGACCTTCCCGATCCTCTCGGCCATTACCGCCGCACGCGGGAGCTCGATCATCGTCCCGATGGGGATGTCGATCTCGATCCCGCACTCGGCCTTGACCTCCGCGACGATGATCTCGCTTTCGGCCCGCAGTATCTCAAGCTCGGTCATGAGCGAAACGAGCGGGATCATGATCTCGGGCCGCGGGTCCTTGCCGGCCTTCTTGAGCTGGCATGCGGCGAGCGTGATGGCCCGGACCTGCATCCCGTAGATCTCGGGGAACATGATCCCGAGCCGACACCCGCGAAGGCCGAGCATCGGGTTCGCCTCGGTCATCGAATCGATCTGCGAGAGGAGCTTCCTCTTGGGAGCGAGCTCCTCGGCGGAAGCGCCAGCGCACTCCGCGCGAACGATAGCGACTTCGAGCTCGCGCGGCGAGTCCAGGAACTCGTGCAGAGGCGGATCGAGAAGGCGCACGGTAACGGGTAGCCCGTCCATGGCCTCGAAGATGCCGAGGTAGTCCTCGGTCTGGACCTTCATAAGCTTCTCGAGCGCCCCATCGCGCACCGACTGGTCGTCGGCCAGGATGAAGTCCTGGATGATGTCTTTGCGCTCGCCGAGGAACATGTGCTCGGTACGGCATAGTCCGATGCCTGCCGCCCCAAACTTGCGGCCGAGAGCAGCGTCGTCTGGCGTGTCGGCGTTCGCACGAACACCCATGGTGCGGAACTCGTCCGCCCAGCCGAGGATCGTGTCGAAGTCCCCGGACACCTCGGGCTCTATGAGAGATACCGCACCCGTGACCACGATGCCGCTCGTGCCGTCGATGGATATGATGTCGCCCTCTCGCAGCACAATGTCGGTGCCTGAGACGGTAGCTTGCTTGCTCCGCGCGTCGATCTTGAGCTTCTCTGCGCCGCATACGCACGGCTTGCCCATTCCACGCGCGACAACGGCCGCATGCGACGTCTTGCCACCGTGGCTGGTCAGGATGCCTTGCGCGGCGATCATGCCGTGCAGGTCGTCAGGGGTGGTCTCCCAGCGCACGAGGATGACCTTGCGGCCCTCGGCGGCAGCCTCCACGGCAGTGTCGGCGGAGAACACCACTTCGCCCACAGCAGCACCGGGAGAAGCGTTGAGGCCCTTCGCGAGTACGTCGTAGTGCGCTGACGCATCGAACTGCGGGTGAAGCAGCTGATCGAGCTGTGCCGGATCGATGCGCAAGACGGCCTCTTCACGATCGATGAGACCTTCCTCGACCATATCGACGGCAATCTTGAGCGCTGCCCGGGCGGTGCGCTTGCCGACGCGGGTCTGCAGCATCCACAGCGTGCCCTGCTCGATCGTGAACTCGATGTCGCACATATCGCGATAGGCATTCTCCAAGGTCTCGAAGACCTTCCAAAGCTCCGCCCCGGCCTCAGGAAGCACTTTGTGCAGGTCCGGAAGCGACTCGGTCACCCTGATGCCGGCCACCACGTCCTCGCCCTGGGCGTTGGTGAGGAAGTCGCCGTATATCTCGTTGGTGCCATCAGCCGGGTTGCGCGTGAACGCAACGCCGGTCGCGCTTGTCTCGCCTTTGTTGCCGAAGACCATCGTCTGCACGTTGACCGCAGTGCCGAGGTCATCGGGAATCCTCTCCATCTTGCGATAGTCGATCGCACGACGGTTGTTCCACGACCTGAACACGGCCTCGATGGACAGGTGGAGCTGAAGCGCGACGTCCTGCGGGAAGGCGATTCGTCCATCGATGGCGAGCTCCGGGAAATCTTCGGCGGACACATGCTCGGCGACGATATCCTTGAAGGTGCCGGTGAGCTCCCGCATGTCCTCGGCAGAGAGGTCCGTGTCGCTCGAGACGTTGCGGTCGAGTTTCATCTGGCTGATAGCGTTCTCGAAGAGGTCACCCTCTATGTCGAGCACGACCTTGGAGAACATCTGGACGAAACGCCGGTAGCTGTCCCATGCGAAACGCTCGTTGCCGGTCTGGGCGATGACGCCCTGGACCGAGAGATCGTTGAGGCCCAGATTCAAGATCGTGTCCATCATGCCGGGCATGGAAAACGGTGATCCCGAACGAACCGACACAAGAAGCGGGTCGTCCGTGTCGCCGAGCTTCTTGCCCATCTTGCCCTCGAGCTCGGCGACGTATTCCGCGATCTCGGCGGCAAGTCCTGCGGGAAACGCGGGTGGCGTCGAGTTGTAGTACTCCATGCACGCCTGGCAGCTGATCGTGAACCCTGGAGGCACCGGGAGACCCATATTGGCCATCTCGGCCAGGTTCGCACCTTTGCCGCCAAGGATGAACTTCAAGTCCTTGTTGCCCTCGGTGCGTCCCCCACCGAAAGCGTACACTCGCTTGACGTCGGACAACTCCCTCTCCCTCTCTTTCGGGGACCCGATGTGAACCGCATGATACCGCACTGCGCCCCCGCCGGGGGCGTGCGGCGCACGGCCTTAGTCCCTTGTCGTCAGACTACCCCGAATGTGACGGACGATCTCCTGCGCAGCCTCCTCGACCGCCCGGTTGTCCGTGTGAACCACGAGACACCCGATTCGCCGCATTATCGCCCGTGCTTCTTCGAGCTCGCTCTCCACGGCCTCTCGCTCCGCGTACCCGGGCACGTACGCGCCAAGCTCCTTCATCCGCGCTCCCCGGATCTCCAGGAGGACGTCGGCATTCGTGACAAGGCCAAAGACACGTCGCGGGTCAAGTTCGAACAACTGTGGCGGATTGGCTACCCCCGGCGCAAGCGGCACGTTGGCCACACGCCAACCCTTGAAAGCAAGGTACATGGCCAACGGCGTCTTGCTCGTGCGTGAGACGCCTATGAGAACGATGTCCGCATCGATCAGTCCTTCGGCATTGCGGCCGTCGTCGTGTTTGACAGCGAACTCCATCGCCTCGATGCGATCGAAGTAGTACTGATCGGTACGGCGAACCGCGCCCGCAACGCCGGTCGGCTCGATGTCGGTCGCCCTGGACAGCAGCGCTATCGCCGGCCCGAGCAGATCGACGCCGTTGACGCCGCCACGACAAAGCGATTCCATCTCGACACGGAGGGCGTCGTCAACAAGCGTGTAGAAGAACACGCAGTGACTGCCGCAATGCGACTGCACGGACTCCCGGAGCGCCTCAGGCGTCGTCACTTTCATTAGTCGCTCGATCACGAACGTCTCGGGCTCGTACTGAGCCGCCACGGCCCGCGCGACCATCTCGCCGGTCTCACCGAGCGAATCGGAGACTACATGGATCGAGATGGGACGCTCCAGCACTGTGACCTACCCTGTCAGGCGCGTGAAATCCGCGAAATCCTCGATGAGTCCAACCAACCGGTTGAGAAGGCGCAGCCTGTTCGCACGGACCGCCTCGTCCTCGGCCATCACCAGCACGTCGTCGAAGAACGTGTCGACCGGCTCTCGCAGCTCTGCAAGCAGCGCCAATGCACCTTCGTAGTCATGATCCGCCATGAGGAGCGTCACGCCGGACGCAGCTCGATCCAGCGCCTCGAAGAGCACCGTCTCGGCCGTCTCGACAAGCGAGTCACGATCCGGCTCGGTGCCGAGATCCGGTTGGGCCAGGTTCGCGGCGCGCTTGAATGCCACTGCAAGATCCCTGCCCGCCTCGCTCTCACGGAAGGCCCGGAGCGCAGTTGCTCGCCGCATGATATCGGCAGGATCCAGAACCTCGCCGACGTGGCGCAACGCTGCCGCGATCACTGCGTCTACAACGTCCGGTTCGATGCCCCGGTCGCGCATGATGACCTCGAGGCGGCCAACGACGAACGACCGCACGCTCTCACCGACGCTATTGGGGGCGAGACCTTCGAGAACGCCCTCGTAGCCGGCCAAGGCGGCCGATATCGCCGCCGTGAGATCGAGCCGAAGCCCACCGTCGAGAATCATCGTGAGAATCCCGATGGCCCCGCGCCGCAGCGCGTACGGATCGGCCGAACCCGTCGGTCCTTGGCCAATGGCGAAGATGCCGACCATCGTGTCGAGCTTGTCGGCCGCTGAAGCGATCATGCCGACGGTCGACGGAGGAAGCGCATCGCCCGCGAAACGCGGCTGGTAGTGCTGGAGAACCGCATTCGCAACCGGCTCGGTCTCTCCAGCGGCCAGGGCGTAGTAGCGCCCCATCACCCCCTGCAAGACAGGGAACTCCACCACAACATGCGAAACCAGATCCGCCTTGCACAGGTGGGCCGCGCGGACTGCTTCGGCACTCTCTCCTGGGTCGGCGCCGTGAAGCTCAGCCAGCGTGCCAGCTAGCTGCTCGTTGCGCCACACCTTCGCTCCAGAACTGCCAAGCTTCTCCTGGAAGGTGATCGCGTCCAGCCGGGTGACCCAGTCCTCCATGTTGACCTTCAGATCTTCACGGTAGAAGAAGGTAGCGTCAGCCAGGCGCGCACGGATCACGCGTTCGTGACCCGAGACGATGCCATCGGTGCATGCAGGATCGCCATTGTGTACAACGACGAAGAGATTCGTGAGCGCCCCGTCGGGACCCTCCAGAGGGAAGTACCTCTGGTGTTTGGTCATCGCGGTCTCTATTACTTCGCGCGGAACCTCAAGGAACTCCTCGTCGAACTTGCCAACGACGACCGTCGGCCATTCCACAAGGTTAACGACCTCGGCAAAAGTCTTTTCGGGCACGACCGCCCGCACCCCATGCTGTTGTTCGACGGCTGCGATGCCCTCGCGCACGAGGCGCGCACGCTCCTCGTGGTCGTAGACGAACATCCCCCGGCGCGCCGCCGCGTCGTAGTCCCCGGCGGACGCGACCGGAACCCGCCGGTCACTCGATAGGAACCTGTGGCCGTTCGTGTAGCGGTCTGCAATCAATCCTGCGAACTCCACCGGCAGGATATCCTCGCCGAAGATCGCCAGCAGCCACCGCACAGGCCGGATGAACCGTGCCGCTCCCGATCCCCAGCGCTGCGACTTCGGCCATGACAGCCCTTCCGCAAGTTCCGCCAGTATCTCGGGGAGCACAGCCCGAGCGTCGCGACCGACCTGCTCGACGACAGCGTAGACGTACTCGGAGCCGGAATCGTCAGTGACGCGCTCGAGCGCGGACACGTCCACGCCCTTGCCGCGGGCGAAGCCTTCTGCAGCCTTCGTCGGAATCCCCTCGGCATCGAACGCTGCTTTGACTGCCGGTCCCCTCGCACGCAGCGTCTGGTCGTCCTGACGCTCGGCAAGTCCGGTCACCTGGAGAACGAGCCGCCGCGGGGCACCGAACGTCTGCAGCGTATCGTAGCCGAGACGGGCATCATTCAGGGCCTTCTCCGCATCGGTCCGGAGCTGGGAGATGGCTTCATACAGCGGAGCCGAGGGAATCTCCTCGACGCCGATCTCAAACAGAAGATCGCGGCTCATGACGCATCACCGCCTTCGGCTACCTGAGCAGTCTCGGCGGCATCTTGCGCCTCTGCGCCGTTCTCCTCGGCCAGCGCACCGCGTACCCGGGCGACGTAGGCCTCGCAGCACGCCTTGGCCAGCGTACGCACCCGCAGGATGAAGCTCACGCGCTCGGTCACGGCGATCGCGCCGCGTGCGTCGAGCAGGTTGAACGCATGCGAGCACTTGAGCACGTAGTCGTAGGCGGGAAGCACGACGCCGCCATCCAGCAGCCGCACGCACTCGGCCTCGTAGGTGTCGAAGAGCCGGTAGAGCATCTCGGTGTCGGCAAGTTCGAAGTTGTGCTTCGAGTACTGCCGCTCGTTTTCGAGGAAGACGTCGCCGTAGGTGTACGTGAGGCCGTCCGGTCCGACCGACCAGACGATGTCGTATACGCTGTCGACGCCTTGGATGTACATCGCGAGACGCTCAAGCCCGTAGGTGATCTCCGCCGGCACCGGGCGACAGTCGAACCCTCCGACCTGCTGGAAGTAGGTGAACTGGGTGACCTCCATGCCGTTGAGCCAGACCTCCCAGCCGAGTCCCCACGCACCGAGCGTCGGCGACTCCCAGTCGTCCTCGACGAGGCGGACGTCGTGGTCCGCCGGCTCGATCCCTATCGCGCGCAGCGAGTCGAAATACAGGTCCAGCACGTCGTCGGGGCTTGGCATGAGGATGACCTGGAACTGGTAGTAGTGCTGGAGACGGTTCGGGTTCTCGCCATACCGCCCGTCCGCAGGCCGCCTCGACGGCTGCACATAGGCCGTGCGCCAAGGCGTCGGATCCAGCGTCCTCAGTGTGGTAGCTGGGTGAAACGTCCCCGCCCCGACCTCGCTGTCATAGGGCTGGAGCACGACACATCCCTGATCAGCCCAGTAGCGTGACAGGGTGAGGATGATGTCCTGGAACGTCATGCCGTTCGTCAAGGGAACCCCTCCGGCGGTGAAGCGGATGGCAGGTACGCGCGATCAGCGCCTCCTGCAGTGTGTAGGTCATGCTATCGGATGGTCGGAAGCAGGGTCAACGAGCGCGACCTCGCGGGCCTCGTGCAACGTGTGCACGCAGTAACGTTTCCAGGTCCTCCGGTGTGCCCACAACCAGTGAATCATCAGGCAGAAGCAGAAACGCCCCCCACGCTGCATGCAATACGTAGTGACCGGCTGCAACTCGCCAGCGCACGATCGAGGACCACGGAATCTCACCTTCGCCGTCCGTCGTGCGGTAGGAGACCCCGTCCTCGGCGAACTCGTAGCGGACGGGCTCATAGATCGAGCGATTCACGGGCGAGCGCACCTGCCACTCGACGTACGCCCAGACGATGAGCAAGAAGCCGACGAACGAGTAGATTGACAGGACACCCGCTCCGGAGTCCCCCGACGCAACCGACGCGAATACGACCGCCGTCAGCATCGGAGCAACATAGCGAAGCCGAAGAGCCGAGAGGTGCACCAGAGCGCGCCGGTAGCCGACCTCAGTGAGGTGTACGTCCGCGACAACCGTTGCCGTCCGCCCCTCCTCGCTCACGTCAGAAGCCCTGCATAGAAGTCCAGTGCCTTCAGCCGCGCATGCAAGTGATAGGCGACGAAAGAGCGCATCAGCTCGAAAGCCTCGCGCACGTCCGCCTCCGGCGGAGGCATCTCGGCGATATCGGCCATCGTCGAGCGCAGAAGCCGCACCAGCAGTACGCGCCCGGCTTCGCTCAGGCGCAATGCCGAGGAGTCTGCGTCGCCGCACTCCGCGCATAGAACCCCTCCGGACGCGAGCGAGAAGAACTTCCCGCCGCTGACGTGTTCCGAGCAGGCGGCACACGCCTCCAGCTGCGGGCGGTATCCCTGCATCGCCATGGCCTTCACGAGAAACGCGGTGACGAGGGCACACAAGGTCTCCAGCGAACCTGACTCCAGGGAGGCCAACGTCACCTGTGCCAGGCTGAAGAGCCGCTCCTCGATCTGGCCTTCAAGCGATATCTTGTCGAGAACGTCCGCCACGACCGATGCGGCAGCGGACCGGTCCAAGTCCTCGCGCAAGCGTGCATGCGCCACAAGCACTTCGACCTCGGAGATCACGTCGAGCGAGCGCCCGGAGTGGACCAGCAGGTCGACCTCGCTGAACGGCTCAAGGCGACCAGACGTCCTCGATCCCGGCTTGCGCATTCCCTTGGCAACGGCGCGTATCTGCCGACCGTCCTCGGCAAGCACGCTGAGGATCACGTCGGTCTCCCCGAGCTTGGTCTTGCGAAGCACGATCGCACGGACGGAGTATGCGGCCATCGCGGAGCGACTAGTCTTGGACTGGCAGGGCCGCGACGATCTCGATTCCCGCAGAAGCGCCCAGACGCGTCGCGCCTGCATCGATCATCGCGAGCGCAGTGTCCAGGTCGCGAATGCCACCGGCCGCCTTCACTCCGATGTCGGGTCCCACTGCGGCGCGCATGATCTCGATATCGCGCACGGACGCGCCGCGTGGCCCGAACCCGGTCGACGTCTTGACGTACTGCGCCCCCGCTTTGACGGCGATCCGGCTTGCCTGCGCAATACCGGCCTCGTCGAGGTATCCAGTCTCCAGAATCACCTTCACGATCCCCGCCCCGTCGGAGACGGAGGCAACTGCATCGACGACGGCACGGATGTCGTCGAGCACGAACTCGAACTCCCCTTCGAGGAAGGCAGCTATGTTCATGACCATGTCGACCTCGACGCAGCCGAGATCGACTAGCAACGCCGCTTCCTCGGCTTTCGTCTCTGTGTTGGCATACCCGAGGGGGAACCCGCACACGGAACACACCACCGTGGACGTGCCGGAGAGCTTCTGCGCGGCGAGCGGTACGAGGAACGGAGACACGCACAGTGAAGCGAAGCCCTGGTCGCAGCTTGCGTCCATCCACTCGGACGCCTCTGCGAAACCGATGGTCGGCTTCAGCAGAGTCTGGTCGATATGGGCAGCCAATGTCGTGGCATCCATGGCGTTCACAGCCCTTCCCCGTAGCCAAACCGTCGAATCTGGCTTGCATCGCGGCGCCAGTTGCGCCGCACTTTCACGACGAGATCGAGATACACGCGACTGCCAAGGAGACGCTCAAGGTCCGCTCGCGCCTCGGTGCCGACACGTTTGACCATCTCGCCGCCCTTGCCAACGATTATGCCCTTCTGTGACTCCCGCTCCACGAAGATCACTGCGTAGATGGTCGTAAGGTCACGCTTCTCCTCGAAGACCATGTCTTCGAGTGCGACTCCGACCGCGTGAGGCACCTCATCTCGCGTGGTGCGCAGAACCTTCTCCCGGATGAACTCCGCGACCATCACTTCGACCGGCTGGTCAGTGGCCATATCGCGCGGGAAGTATCGCGGCCCCTGCGGGAGCAGGCCTATGACGGTGTCCGCGAATCCGTCCACGTTGAAGCCCGTCTTCGCCGAGACCGCGAGCGCGTCGTCGAACTTCGCAAGCGCGGATGCCACATCTATCTGCCGGGTCACCGTCGCCTGATCCACGAGATCGGCTTTCGTCACGACCAGGACCCGGGCGCTGCGCGCGGCAGCCACATGTTTGGCCACCCACTCGTCTCCCCTGCCCACGGGCTTGGACGCGTCAACGACGAAGCACGCGACATCCACATCGCTCAACGCCTTCAGGGCCGAACGGTTGAGCTCCTCGCCCAGTGCATCGTGGGGCTTGTGCAGCCCGGGGGTGTCGACAAGGATGGCCTGCGCATCATCGCGATCCAGCACAGCGCGCAAACGGTGCCGTGTGGTCTGCGGCGTGTCCGAAGTGATTGCGACCTTCGCTCCCACCACGGCGTTCACGAGCGTGGACTTTCCGGCGTTCGGGCGCCCGACAAGAGCCACGAACCCGCTCAGAACCGATTCCTGGCCGTTGATGGTCACGCTATTTCGCGTCGTCCTGATCGAGATACCCGCGAACGAACGCCTCGGGAAGCAGCTCATCGAGAGTCATGACCATGACCTCGTCGGTCCGTCCCCCCATTATCACGCGCATCTCCGGGTTGAACTCGGCCAAGAACTGACGGCACGCGCCGCATGGCACCGTGGGTGCCTCTGAATCGCCCACAACAGCGATCGCGTCGATCTCGCGGCATCCTGCGGCCACAGCAGCCATCACGGCTCCCCGTTCCGCGCACACGGTAGAACCGTAGGCGGCGTTCTCCACGTTCACTCCTTGGAAGATCTCGCCACCGGCATAGACAGCGGCTCCGACACGAAAACCCGAGTACGGTGCGTACGCCTTTTCCTGCACCTCGCGGGCAAACGCGAGGAGCGCCAGGTCGGTCTGTGTGAGGTTACGCATCGTCCCTCTCCTTGTCTGCCGCAGGTCCGGCGGATTCCACTATCAGCTGACGGATTCGAGTTCCTTCGAGTTCCTCGACGGTCATCCTGAGGCCCTCGACCTCCACCGAGTCGCCGACATCCGGAATGCGCCCTGCGACTTCGGCAACCACACCACCAACACTGTCCGAGTCAGAGACGACAGCGGTGTCGAACAGCTCGTTCAGTTCATCGACGGGCAGCCGCGCATCGACGCGGTACCGTCCGTCACCGATCTCGGAAACGAGCCGGATCTCGAGGTCGAACTCGTCGAATATCTCTCCCACGATCTCCTCGAGCAAGTCCTCGATGGTGACGAGACCGGCTGTACCGCCGTATTCGTCGGCCACGATCGCGATGTGGGTTCTCAGGCGCATCTCGATTAGAAGCTCTTGTACCGGCTTGGTCTCCGGGACGAAGTAGGCGGCACGAGCAATCGTCGCGGGCCGCACCGTACTGTCGCGAGCGACGGCGGCGAGCAGGTCCTTCGCATAGAGCACGCCGCGGATGTCGTCGACGGTCTCATGGTACACCGGTATCCGCGAACAGCCCGCACCCTCGATGACCTCGATTGCCTCGAGCGCTGTCGCAGTGTCCGGCACGCACGTCATGTCCGTTCTTGGCACCATGACCTCGCGGACGACTTTCTCCGCGAAGTCGGAGAGCGCCTCGAGCAACGCCTCCTCGGTCTCCTCGCGCGCTGACTCCTCGCCGTTGCCGACGGAGCCCGCGCGGTACTGGTCCTCGGTGATCCATGGCCGCACCGGCGGTTCACCTGTCACGAGTCGCACACCCCAACTCCACGGCGAGCCAAGGACCTTTGCGAAGGGGTACAGCAAGCTGCTGAGCGACAGCGCAACGCGTGCGAATGCGAGAGCGACCCCTTCGGGGTTCTGCACAGCCACGGTCCTGGGAAGGGCCTGCCCGAAGCTGAACACGACGAGGACGCCCGCGGCCACACCGATGGAGACCGAGACGAACGCCGGTGCATCCGCGTACAGGTCGCGCACGGCCCACGAGGACATCGCTATGCCGGTCCCATACGCCAGCGCGAGAGAGAACGCGGCAGCGGCCCGGAACCGGTAGGCCCGGTCCACCAGCCGGTCAAGGGCCAGGGCACCCGGCTTCTCCGCCTCGACGAGCCGCAGTATGCGCCCGGGAGAGACCAGAGCCGAAGCGGCCTCCTCGGCGGCCAAGACGGCGGCAAGGGCCGTGGCAACAGCGATAGCACCAAGTGTAAGCAGTGGTACCAAGATCAGGCACTCTCCCGATTCAGTCGTCCGTCAGGCAAAGAATATCTGAAACACGGCGGTCGTGATGAGAAACCCCAGCAACGCGCCGAACATGACCTGAGGAATCGTGTGTGTCTCGCTCTCCACGCGGCTCTGTGCCACGAGGCCCGCGATGAACAGGGCGAGTACGGCGGTCTTGGCGCTGTTGGTCGTGAAGGCGATCGCCGTCGCGGCTCCCACCGCAAGCGCCGTGTGGCCGGACGGCCATCCCCCGCGGAGGAACGATCCCTCGCGTGTCGCCGCCTTCACGACGACGACCGCCAGACTCGTGAGCACCAGCGCAATCACGGTCAGACCTGCCGAAGACTGGCGCGCCAGCGTCAGTCCGTCCTCGGCGACCAGCGCGAGACGATCATAGAACACCACATAGCCGACGGCCACTGCGTTGATCGAGGCGATGAGCACGGCACCTGCCGCGACATCTTTCGCGACCTTGGCCATCGGGTCGAACCGGTCGATCGAAAGATCCACCGTCGCCTCGAGCGCGGTGTTTGCCAGCTCCGTCACGAGTACGAAGCCGATCGCGAACAGCAACGCGACGAGCTCCCAGCGTGCCACGTTGAGCACGAGCGCTCCGACCAGCACTGTTGCTGCCGCGAGAGTGTGCAGCCGCATGTTGCGCTGGGTGCGTAGCGCGTAGACGATGCCGGCGATCGCATAATTGAAGCTCCATAGCAGCGACCTGCTCGTCACGGATGCACCGTCTCCTCGTCCTACCGCTACAGGCTGTCCGCGTACGCGTCGAGAAGCTCCCGCTCGCGAGCCTCCATCGCAGCCGCGTCTTCCTCGGTGTCGTGCGTATAGCCGAGGAGATGCAGTATGCCGTGCACTACGAGGAGATTGAGCTCCTCTTCGACGGTGTGCCCGTACTCTTCGGCCTGCGTCTCGGCGACCTCTGGAGCGACGATCACGTCGCCGAGAGTGATCGGCTCGTCGCTGTCCACCGGGCACGGATCATCACACCCGAAGGACAACACGTCGGTTGGACCTTCGATGCCACGGTAGCCGGAGTTGAGCTTCGCCATCTCGGCGATCTCCACGACCGCCAGCGACAACTCGGCCTGCTCGGGTACGTCCTCGCGGTCGAGCACGAACGCCGCAAGGTTCTCGAAGGCCGCCAAGTCCAGCGGCTCAGGGTCGCGATGGCTCGTGATGCGGATTCGCATGCTGGGCCTTCCTCGGAGTAGCGTCGGGATACTCGATGCGTGGATGGTACATGCTCGCAAGCATCCTGGAGTAGACCTTCACGATTCTCTCGATGTCAGCGAGAGTCAGCTGGGCGTCGACAAGCTGTCCGTCGGCCACCTTCCCATCAACGATCTTGCGCACTGTCGCCTCGATGCGGGGCAATGTCGGCTTGCGAACCGCGCGTACGGCGGCCTCCGAGGAGTCGGCAAGCATCACCAGGGCCGCTTCCCGCGACTGCGGGCGCTCACCGTCGTAGCGGAAGTCCGCCTCGTAGACGGGGCCTTCGCCCTCAGCCGCCTTGCTGTAGAAGTAGGACACCAGAGAGGTGCCGTGGTGTTGCCTGATGATGTCGACGATCTCTCGCGGCAGCCCGTGCTGTTCTGCCAGCTCAAGCCCCTCACGAACGTGCGCGGTGATGATGAGCGCGGAGAGGTTCGGCGCCGTGGAGTCATGGGGATTCTCCGAACCGGCCTGGTTCTCGACGAAGAATCCCGGCCGTCGCGACTTGCCGATGTCGTGATAGTAGGCCCCGACGCGCGCAAGCAACGGATTCGCCGAGATAGCCTCGGCAGCAGCCTCGGCGAGGTTGCCTGTCATCACCGAGTGGCTGTACGTTCCGGGCGCCTTGGTCATTAGCTCCCGCATCAACGGATGCCCAGGACTGCCGAGTTCGAGAAGCCGGATGTCGGTGGTCACGCCGAAGATGTGCTCGAAGAACGGCAGGAGCCCATAGCCAAGGACCGCGGATATCATCCCGCCGAGGGAGGCCCAGCCAGCCGCAGTCAATGCCTCCTGCAACTGAACACCTCCCGCGAGGGAGGCGATGAATCCGATCGCCATGCCCGATCCGACCAGATACGAGCCCACATAGAACAGACGCCGCCGATCCGTCATGAACGCCATTGCCACAACTGCAGAGAGGCTCCATACCAGCATCGAAACGACCGCCGAACCGCCTGAGAACCCGAGCAAGACCGCGGAGAGCGACGTGATGATAGCGACCAGCATTCCTTCACGGGGGCCGATCAGCAGGGTTGCGAGCATCGCTGCAAGTGGAATCGGGAAGACGTACACGGAAAGTTCCGGAACGATCCACAGCATCCCGCGTGTGATCCAAACCATGCCGACCAGCAGCACCGATATGATCACAAGATCGCGGAAGCGCTCCCACACCCCGGGGTCATAGCGCCACACGAACGTTCCGGCGACAGCGACCATCGACGCGAACAGGGTGACTAGAGCCGCCAAAGAGCCGAAGGACCCGCCCTGCTCGAGCAGTCCAAGGCGCCGAACGATCTCTATCTGCTCCGCTGATACGATCTCGCCACGCTGGACGATATTCTCACCGGCCTGCTTCACGATCACGACCGCGTCGAGACCATCAGCGGCGGCCTCGCGCGCTGCCACTGTTGCCGCCGGGTCCACGGCCACGGTGGGTCGAATCGACTGCTCGATGACGCCTGCAATCATCTTCCGAACCGCGGCATCATACGGCATCGAATCGGCGCTCTCGCGCATCTGGGCTATGGCGGACTCGATCTCATCGGCGGTGAATCGGCGCGACAGGACGGTCGTCACAAGCTGCTCCGAGGAAACGCGTACCTGCTGCAGCGTCACTTCGTCGAGACCGACGGCCGTCTCGATCCAGGCCTGCTCGTATGCCGCAAGCTCCCCGTGAAGGGCAGCTATTGTCGCGGTGGTGCTCTGGCCGTGCTGTGCCTTGGCACCCACGACATCGTCGTAGAACCCGCGAATCTCCCCTCGAGCATTCGTCAGTGCGGTCGCATCAAAGACCGTGACTGGCTTCACGGACGCGGCTGCCTCATCGCGCGCGTCCCGAGTGGCGATCTCGTCGATGAACTGCACCGTCCGATTGGCGCGGAATGTACGTGGCGCCGGGGCTCCCTCGGTGAGTCCGACGGGGGGCGTTTGCACTACGAGTGGGCCCGAGGCAATCGCAATCACAGCGAAGCCCAGCGCTACGCGTTGCGCAAGCGCACTGCGAAGTGGGCCTCTGGTCGGAGCGAGGCGCATCAGTCTGTCCAGAAGGCTAGCCATGACGGCGTTCCGCCTTCGCCTCCTCATACTCGCCGTACGCCGTGACGATGCGTTGCACTAGCTTGTGACGGACGACATCGCGCGCACCAAGCTCGACGAATTCGAGGTCCGGAATGCCCTGCAGGATTCCGCGCACCTGCTTCAGGCCCGAGGCGCCGTTGGGCAGATCCACCTGAGTGACGTCGCCGGTGATCACGACCTTGCTGCCGAAACCGAGTCGGGTCAGGAACATCTTCATCTGCTCCGGACTCGTGTTCTGCGCTTCGTCGAGAATGATGAAGCTGTCGTTCAGGGTGCGTCCGCGCATGAACGCAAGCGGCGCAACCTCGATCACCCCACGGTCCATCAGCTGCTGCGACTTGTCTACATCCATCATGTCGAACAACGCATCGTAAAGCGGCCGCAGGTATGGATCGACCTTCTCGAACAGCGTCCCCGGCAGGTAGCCGAGCGACTCGCCCGCCTCGACAGCAGGACGCGTGAGGATGACCCTGCCCATCTCGCGCTTCTTGAGCGCCTCGACGGCCATCGCCATAGCGAGATATGTCTTGCCGGTGCCGGCAGGACCGATTCCGAACGTGACGGTGTTGGAGCGAATCGCGTCAACATAGCGTTTCTGCCCCGCGGTCTTCGGCCTGATGGTTGTGCCTTTGTGAGCCAGTATCACGTCAGACGCAAGCGACGAGGGCGTGCATTCGCCGTCGCGCATCATCTCGATGGAGCGTTCGACGCCCTCCTCGGTCAGGTGCTCACCGCGCTCAACGAGCGTGATCATCTCTGCAAAGAGCGACGACACCGCCTGACCTTCGGTCGGCAGGCCTGTGATGGTGATCTGGTTCCCGCGTACGGATATCTGCGACTCGAACTGGTCTTCGATCACCCGGAGCAGGTTGTCGCTCTGTCCGAGCAGTTCGGTCATATTCAGTTCGGGCGGGACAACGAGCCGTATCTGAGTCGGTTCCACCAAGCGAGCACCTCTTGTCATGGGCATGCCATCCACTCCACCCTCACCGGTGACAGCACGGCACGCACCTGCCATTTGCTGCGATTCTACCACCCTTGGCCGGTCTTCCCCGCTAAAGCGCCCTGCCAAGGAGTTCCGCATCCACTCCACGCCCGACGATTTCGACCTCGACGATATCGCCGGCGCACGCCTCCGAACGCTCGATCTCGACGCGTGCGTAGTCTCGCGTCGTTCCGATGCGGCGCCGCCGCACGGTGTCGTCGACCGTCGTCTCTTCGACGAGCACTTCGGCATGTGCGCCGACCATCGCGCCGAGCGCAGCATCCCGCAGACGGAGGCCAACCTCCCGTAGCCCGCGTGCCCTGCGCGACCGCTCGCCCGGGTCCACCTGTCCGTCCATTTGCGCGGCAACGGTTCCGGCGCGGGCCGAGTATCTGAAGACGTGCAGCTTCGAGAACCCGATGTGCTCGCAGAACTGCCGGGTAGCGGCAGCTTCGGCCACGCTTTCACCGGGAAGCCCCGCGATCACGTCTGTCGTCACCGCCAGTCCGGGCAGAGCTTCACGCGCCGCAGCGACACGCGCCTCGTACTCATGGGCGGTGTAGCCCCGGCCCATCCGCCGAAGAACCGCATCGCTACCGCTCTGCAATGGCACGTGCAGGTGAGCGCATGTCGCCGGAGTCTCGCTCAGAGCTGCAAGCAGCTCATCGTCCAGGTCTAGCGGTTCTATGCTGGACAGACGTATCCGCGGGATTCCGGTTTCGGCAACAGCGCGGTACAGCCCGGCGAGTCCGCCGGGGGCATCGTCGTACTTGCCGATGTTGATACCGGTCAGGACGATCTCCCGCGTCCCGGCTCGGACAAGCTGCCGCACACGCCCGATCACGTCACCGATGGCAACCGAGCGGGGTACACCGCGGGCGAACGGGACGACGCAGTACGCACAGAAAGCATCGCAGCCGTCCTGCACCTTCACCATTGCCCGCGTGTGGAAGACCGTCTGGGCGGGTGGCCGTATGTCCACCGCCCCGGCCCCAGTGTCCGCACCTGCCGCTCCTCCGACGTTCGCGACATCACCCAGCAGACGCGCCACGCGCTCTCCGACCCGCGAGCTGTCCGGCTCCACCATCACGCGCTCGCCAAGGGCGGTGATTCCCTCCGCGTCCAGCGCGGCAAGACACCCTGTTACGACAACCACGGGAGCCATGCGAGATTGCAGCGCATGCCGAACGATCTTGCGCACCTTGCGATCGGCTTCGGCGGTGACGGTGCACGAATTGACGACGACGATCCGCGCCTCGTCCTCGGCAGTCAGCACGCACCCCATGCCAAGGAGACTCGATGCGATGGTTTCGGATTCGACCTGATTGACCTTGCACCCGAGGGTGCGCAGCGAGACAGGGACGGCGGCCGGGGGCCGGACCGAATGACCGGTCTGGGTGGAGGAGCTGGCGAACGACTCAGCCACGAGACCGGCCCCCGAGCCCGCCAATCTCATAAACGCACAACGCGACTGCGAGGATACCGGCTGTTTCGGATCTCAGTATGTTTCTTCCAAGGAAGACCGGCAGGGCCCCCGCGTCCACGAGCGTACGCACCTCATCGGGGGTCATTCCGCCCTCCGGCCCGACCACCACGGCGATACGCGATCTGGCGTGCGCACCGGCAGAAGCAAGTGCTTCGCCGACCCCGGGCGCGTCCGCAGCGTCCTCGGCGGTGACAAGTACCACGTCGTAGGCGGGAATCTGCTCGACGAAGACTGCAAGCGGCTGCGGATCGTGAATGCGCGGGATCGTGGAACGTTGCGACTGCTGCGCTGCGGCACGGGCGACACGCCGCCAACGCTCGCCGCGATCGTGGGTCTTCTCCCCGTCCAGTCTCACGACACTGCGAGCCGTGAGCACGGGCACCACGGCCTCGACACCGATCTCGGTCGTCTTCTCCACGACGAGATCGATCTTGGCCCCCTTGGCCAGCCCCTGCACGAGCGTCACGCGCCACGCAGGATCCTCGTCAAGACGCAGTAGGCGCAAGCCCTCGACACCGGCACGATCAACGCGAGATACCTCGACCTCCCACGCGGTCCCGTCCGGATCCACAACCGCGATGCGCTCTCCAACGCGGACGCGCGCAACGTCGGCCAGATGATGCCGGTCGGCATCGGCAAGCGGGATCTCGACAGGGCCATCGCCTTCGGGAAGGGCAGCCCCAAGGAAGAATCGGTGTGGCGACATCAGCCCGTCAGCCACTCCTTGAGTTTCTGGATCGTTGAGCGGCGCTCGGGATCGCCCAGTGACTCACCGAGTTCGCCCAGCAGCTCCTTCTGGCGCTTGCTGAGCTTGCGAGGGACCTCGACCGCCACGTGCACGATCAGGTCTCCCCTGCCGCCACCGCGAACACGAGGCATTCCGTGACCACGGAGCCTCACCGTCTCGCCATGCTGACTGCCCGCAGGGATGCTTGCATGCGTGTCCGGGTCGAAACCGCACACGTCGATGTCAGCCCCGAGCGATGCGGCAGCGATGCTGATGCTGGCGCGGCAGTGCAGGTCGTCTCCCTGTCTGTGCAGGAACTCGTGCTCGGCGACGCGCACGTTCACGATGAGATCGCCGGGGGCTGCCCCTCGGATCCCGGCCTCACCCTTGCCGCGCACGCGCAGCTGCATACCATCGGCCACGCCCGCCGGTATCTTTACTGGCACGTGCTCGCGGTCGGGGACGCGGCCCTGGCCCTGGCATTCCGGACACGGATCGGCAACGACCACACCCGTCCCCGAGCACCGGTCGCACGGCGTGAGGGTCTGCATCGTGCCGAGGAATGTCTTGCGATACGTCTGCTTCTGACCCGAGCCGCCACACTCGGGACAGCTCTCCGGCCCGTGCGAACTGACCGATCCGGTCGCACCGCAATCGTCGCATCCGACAAGACGATTGAGAACGATCTCCTTCGTGACACCGGCGAATGCCTCGTCAAGCGTGACGGTGAGAGACGCGACCACATCGCGACCTTCCATCCGAACGCGGCGTCCTCCCCCACCCATGCCACCGAAGAAGACCGAGAACAGGTCCTCCATGCCGAAGCCGGCAAACACGTCGCCGAAATCGGCCCCGCCCATGCCGCCCGCGCGCGGGTCCGCGGTGCCGTACGTGTCGTAGGTCTGCCGACGCTGCGGGTCGGACAGCACGTCGTAGGCCTCGTTGATGCTCTTGAAGCGCTCCTCGGCGTCGGGCTCGGGGCTCACGTCCGGATGCGTTTCGCGCGCCTTGCGGCGAAATGCCTTCTTGATATCGGACTCGGACGCATCCTTCGCCACACCGAGGATCTCGTAGTAGTTCTTCGTACCTGCAGACACGTCAGCGTTGTCCCTTCGGGTTCGCGTCGATCAAGCGGCTTCGTCCCGGCCTAGCCGAGGACGTCTTCCAGACCCTCCGCGGCGGCGCGGACCGCAGCGATACTCCGGGTGTAGTCCATCCGGGTGGGGCCGATGACCCCGATCACCCCGTCGGCAGACGGCGTGGCGTACGTGGTAGCAACGAGGCTCATGCCCCCAAGCTCACTGCGCCGATTCTCGCTGCCGATGCTTACCGTTAGTCCCGTCGCCTGCATCGTTTCCGACAGAGTGTCCAGCATCGCCAGGCCGTCTTCAAGCAGGCCGAGGAGCGGGCGCAGTCTCGCTGACTCGGCGAACTCGGGAAGCGCAAGAAGCTCTGGCACGCCGACATGGTACAGGCGGTCCCGGTCTGCTTCTTCGAGGCACTCCAGCAGCTCCTCCATGACGCCGGCCACGACACCGTCGCCCGGGCGAGCCGGGTCCAGCGCCTCGCGCAACGAGCGAACCTCGGAGGCCCGTTTGCCCGCAAGCGCGGCGTTGATGGCGACCTCGACCTGGCTGAACCGCTCCTGAGAAGTCTCCTCGGCCAGCTCGATATGGCGGTTCACGACCTGGCCGCTCTCGGTGATCAGCACGACGAGCGCGCGGGTGGGCGACATCGACACGAGGTCGATGCGGCGCACTGTCGCGAGCGAAACTGTCGGAGCGAGCACGACGGCGACGTAGTGCGTCAGGTGCGAAAGCATCGTCGAGGTCTGGCGCATGAGGTCGTCGATCTCTCCGGCGAGCCGCGCGTAGCGCTGCGTCATCTCCCTCGCGCCGAGACTGCTGGCTGCTGCGCTGTCCTGCAGGATGTCGTCGACGAACTCACGGTAGCCGAGGTCGGTCGGAATTCGCCCGCTCGAAACATGCGGCTGGTAGACGTAGCCGGTCTCTTCGAGCGCTGCAAGTTCGTTGCGCACAGTCGCCGGACTGCAATCCAGCCGGTGCCTGTCGACCAGGCTCCGGGAGCCCACGGGCTGCCCGCTGTGTATGTACTCTTCGACAAGTGCCTGCAGCACGTGCCGGCGTCTTTCGTTCAACATCCAGGTTCACCTCACTAGCACTCGATTATAACGAGTGCTAACGGCCGTGGCGAAAGGCCAACCCGATGCATGCTACTCCTGCGTCCACACCCTGCGAAAGACCTCGTTGCCAAGGAGCCAGCCGCGCCTTGTCGTCCGCCAGCGCCGCTCGTCCCGCTGATCGTCGACGGCCTCGAGCAGATCCTGCGAGGCGAGCGACTCGACAACGCTGTCCAACCGGGCGCCGTGAATCGCCGACGCAGGCACCCCTCGCACGAGCCGAAGACCCAGCATGACGTCTTCGCGGCGCGCTTCGTCTTCGGACAACGTCTCGATCTCCGGCGGGTCGCGCTGAAGCAGCCACGCCTCGAAGTCCGCAGCGTAGGCATAGCGGACACGCGACGTTCCCACCGGCAGCTGCGGCCCTGCCACGAGCCCGACCGCCCGTGCGGTCGCCGCATCGAGCATGCCGTGTGCGGCGGGACCCACGCCCAGGTAGCTATGACCGGTCCAGTACGCGAGATTGTGCGCGGACTCATGCCCCGGGACGGCGTAGTTGGCGACTTCGTAGCGCTCGATGCCTGCCAACGCCAGCGCTTCCTCGGCCAGCACCATCATCTCTGCGGCCATGTCGGGATCGGGCTCATCCAGCAGACCGCTGTCGCAGGCCACGGCCAGCGGCGTGCCCTCCTCAAGCGTCAGCGGGTAGACCGAGATGTGCCGGGCGCCCGTGCGCACCGCACGGTCGAGCGTCTCTACCCACGATGACACGCTCTGCCCGGGCACTCCGCACATCAGGTCGATCGAGAGATCGAGTCCGGCATCGAGCACGGTCTCACACGCCTCCTGCGCCTGCTGCACGTCATGAGCCCTGCCAAGGACCCTCAAGCTGTGGTCGTCAAAGGACTGCACGCCCACGCTGATGCGCGTGACCCCTACCCCGCGCAGCGCACGCGCGACGCTCGAGTCAAGCGAGTCCGGGTTCGCTTCAACCGTGATCTCTGCACCAGCGCGAAGCGGGATCTCGTCAACGAGGTTCCCCAGAACATCCCTGAGATGAGGCATGGCGAATGTGGGGGTTCCGCCACCCACGTACACGGTCTCGAGCACGCCCGGAAGTCCGCTTTGCACCCACCGGTGCACCTCTGTCTCAAGCCCTAGCAAGACCGCGTCGACGTCTGCTCGTGCGGGGTCGGAAACCGAGTAGAAGTCGCAGTACGAGCACTTTGAGCGGCAGAAAGGCACGTGAAGGTAGACGTGGGAGGGCAGGCGCGGTCCCGCGAGCTCCCCTGCGAGGTCCGACGTATCGGGCCCGCTACTCATCGACCTTCAGGATGGCCATGAAAGCTTCCTGTGGCACTTCGACGTTGCCGACGGCCTTCATGCGCTTCTTGCCCTTCTTCTGTTTCTCAAGCAGCTTGCGCTTCCGCGTGATGTCGCCGCCGTAGCACTTCGCCAGCACGTCCTTGCGCTTCGCGCGCACGGTCTCTCGCGCCAGGATGCGTCCGCCGATGGCCGCCTGGATGGGCACCTCGAACATCTGCCGCGGGATGATCGCGCGCAGCTTCTCGGTGAGCACCTTGCCTCGTTGGTAGGCCTTGTCCTTGTGGACGATGAACGACAGCGCATCAACAGGCTTGCCCGCAAGCAGTATGTCTAATTTGACGAGGTGGCTCGATCGATACCCGATGAATTCGTAGTCCAGTGAGGCATACCCCCGCGTGCGGCTCTTGAGCTGGTCGAAGAAGTCCATGATGAGCTCGGAAAGCGGTATCTCGTAGTGCATCTCGACGGTGGTCGCCGATAGATACTGCATGTCCTTGAAGGTGCCACGACGCTGTTCGGAGAGTTCCATCACGGCGCCGACGTGGTCAGGAGGCACAAGAATCGTCGCCCGCAAGTAGGGCTCCTCGATGCGCTCGATCGCGCCGGCGTCGGGCATGTCCTGGGGCGAGTGCACGTCCGCATGCTCACCGTTCGTCTTGTAGACGTGGAACTCCACGCTCGGAGCCGTAGCCAGAAGATCCAGGTCGAACTCCCGCTCGAGCCGCTCCTTGATGACCTCCATATGAAGCAGGCCAAGGAAGCCCACGCGGAATCCGAATCCCAGCGCATGGCTCGTCTCGGGCTCGTAGATCAGCGCCGGGTCGTTGAGCGTGAGCTTGTCGAGTGCGTCCCGCAGATCCGGGTACTGGTCGCCGTCGATCGGAAAGAGTCCCGTGTAGACCATCGGCTTGACCTCGCGGTAGCCCGGAAGAGGCTCCTGGGCTCCGTTCTTCGCAAGTGTGACCGTGTCGCCTACCTTCACAAGGGCGGGGTCCTTCAGACCGGTGATAAGGTATCCGACCTCGCCGACACCGAGCGTGTCCACCGGCACGTTGGCGGGTCGGCGCACACCGACCTCCTCCACTTCGGTGACGGTCTTCGTGGCCATGAGGCGCACCTTCATGCCCTTGGACACGCTGCCGTCGATGATCCGGATGAGGGCGACGACACCCCTGTAGGCATCGAAGTACGAGTCGAAGATGAGGGCTTTCAGCGGTGCGTCCGGATCGCCCTTCGGAGGCGGCACGCGACGAACGACGGCCTCAAGCGCCTCGCGTACGCCTTCGCCGGTCTTGCCCGACGCCAGAATCGCGTCCTGGGCAGGTACCGCGAGCACCTCCTCGATCTCGTGACGCACGCGATCGGGATCGGAGGCGGGCAGGTCGATCTTGTTGATAAGCGGGATGACCTCGAGGTGGGCGTTCATGGCGAGCTGCGCGTTGGCGACGGTCTGCGCCTCGACTCCTTGGGCTGCATCCACAACCAGAAGCGCGCCCTCGCACGCCTGCAGGGATCGGCTGACCTCATAGGTGAAGTCGACGTGGCCCGGAGTGTCGATCAGGTTGAGTTGGTAGGTCACACCATCGCTCGACTCGAAGAGGACACGCACCGCCTGGGACTTGATCGTGATACCGCGCTCCCGCTCGATGTCCATCGAGTCGAGGACCTGCTCCTTCATGTCGCGCTCTTCGATAGTGTGCGTCAGCTCGAGCACACGGTCGGCGAGCGTGGACTTGCCGTGGTCGATGTGCGCGACGATCGAGAAGTTGCGGATGTGTTTGGGGTCAGTCATGGGAGCGTTAGCATATCAGGGGCATCGGGGCGGAGGAAGAAGCAGACGCCTGGTCCGCCTCATGCGTGACGGTTGGCCACACCTGACGCCGTGTGCTAACATCGCAGGGTTCGTCCGCACCCCACTGCGGAGGGCACCACCTGAATCGGAAGGAACGACTGAACGTGGCCAACATCAAGAGCCAGAAGAAGCGCATCCTCACCAACGAGAAGGCCCGGCTGCGCAACAAGGCGGTCAAGTCCGAACTGAAGACGGCTGCCAAGAAGGTCGAAACCGCCGTCGCCGCGGGCGACGCGGACACTGCCAAGCAGGCTGCCGCCGAGGCGTCTCGCATGTTCGACAGGGCCGTGAGTAAGGGCGTCGTCCACAAGAATCACGCCGCCAACCGCAAGTCCGGCCTCACCAAGCGCGCGAACTCGGTCGACGCCTAGCTGCACACTCCGACCAACCATCTCTCGAACGCGAGCCGGGGATCCCGGCTCGTCTTCATTTCCGCGTCGGTTCGCGCGGCATCCCGCAGGGCATCGATGAGCTCATCGGAAGAGAAACGCGCCGCCTGCCGCATCAGACTCTTCCCCTGCCAAGGAGCCACGCCCACTTCACGGGCGATGCTCTCGGGAGACGGTGTCCCACCGCGTCGATCGACGAGGGCGCGTGTCGAAAGCAGGTTGCGGACGTGGCGCAACGTCATGGCCTGGACGCCGTGGATGGACTCCCCCTCCGACATGAGGCCCGAAAGGAGCCGGAGAGCCTGTTTGCAGTCGCGAGAGCCGATGGCATCCAGGAAGTCGAAGATCGAAGTCGGCGCCGTGGTCGACATGACCTGCTCGATGTCTTCACGCGACAGCGTGTCATCGGCAGGGTTGAACGCGATGACCTTGTCCATCTCGATCGCAAGTTTGCGCAGGTCGTAGCCGACCGCGCGAACGAGGACTTCCGCACCGTCGATTCCGACCCTCTTGCCACGTTCGCCGAACATCTCCACGACCTTGCGCGGATACTCGCGCTTGGTGGGAGCCTTGTACTCGGCGACCCCGCCAAGTGAGTCGACGGCCTTGTATATGCGCAGATTCTTGGCGATCTTCTCGGCCACGAGCACGAGTGTCGTGTCGGGATTGGGGTCCTTGGCGTAGTCCGCCAGAACGCCCAGATCGTCGGTGGCCAGCTTGTCGGCCTTGCGTACGATGACAAGTCTGCGGTCGGACATGAACGGTAGCGTGTTCGCCGCAGCGACGATCTGGTGCGCATCGGCGCTTTCGCCGTCAAACACGTCCATGTTGAACTCGAGGTCCGCGCCGGCGCCGTCTGCAAGTCGCTTCCTCAGGCGATCCACGGCCTGGTCGAGAAGGAGGTCCTCGGGGCCGTAGATGAGGTATACGGTCTTGAGGTCAGCAAGCCCTGACGACATGGTTATCCTCGGTCCGACGGGAGTCGTGAAGGGGGACGCGTGCCGGAGAATTGTCGCACACCTCGCGCCGCCGATGCCACGACGCCTGTCAGGGCGCGGGGCCGTGGTCGGTCCTGACCCTCATGCCTGATCGACCAGGGATGACTACGACGTCGCCGCTGTGGTCCGTCCGGAAGGTCCTGACTCCCGCTCCGGCAAGTTCGGAGATGGTGGAGGGCGCCGGGTGACCGAAGTCGTTGTCTGCTCCCACGCTCACGACCGCCACGCTTGCGCCGAGGATTCCCCATGCCGTTCCGTCGATGCCCCCGGAGCTGCCGTGGTGCGGGACCTTCACGACCACGCACGAGGTCAGCTCCCCGCTGCGCATCAGATACCGGTAGATCGGTTCCTCGGCATCCCCGGTCAAGAGAGCTCGGAAGGATCCGCTCGATGCTTCGATCACTAGCGAGGCCTCGTTCTCCGACTCGCACGTCGTGCCGCGCTCAGGCGAGAGCACGCGGAGACGCCACGTCCCAAAGTCGAGCACATCTGGGTACGCCAGAAAAGCCGTGTCCGGATTGCGGGCCCTGATCGTCTTCGCGGCGCGCACAAGTCCTTCTTCATCACCGGCGGCGCTCACGAACACGCGCTCAACCCGTACAACTCCGGCAAGCGCGGCCGCACCACCTGTGTGATCCTCGTGCCCGTGAGTCAGAATGACCGCGTCGAGGGCACGCACGCGCTGACGTGCAAGGGCCTCTCTCAGCTCGCGCCGGTCCGGGCCGGTGTCTATCAGCACAGCATGGGTTGCGTCACGAACGAGAATCGCGTCTCCTTGGCCGACATCGAGCACGACGATCTCGGCGGTTCGCGTCGCAGGCATCCCCACCCACAGCACTGCAAGCATCAGACAAGCCGCGCCCGTTGTCCGTATGCGACCCGGCGTCCGGGGGTGCGGCCATGCTGCCCACGCGAGGAGACACGCCGAACCAATCCCTCCCGCAAGCAGCCACGCATGGCCTCCCACCGCAATGGCAGCGAATGGGACCCGTGCCAGGCGCTCGATCCCCCACGCGAGCGCTCCAAGCACCCGGGAGGCCGTCCACAGGAGCGCATTCCCGGGAGCGGACAGCGGACCGCTCGCGAGAAGACCTGCCAGCCCGCCAGCGAGTGCCGCGCCAGTCACCGGCACCGCGATGAGATTGGCGATCGGCGACACGAGCGAAAGCGTGCCGAAGAGAGGAATCGCCAGAGGCAAGGTGACCAACTGCGCTGTGACGCACACGGCCAGGGGGCCTGCGATCCGGCGGACGCGGGAAGGCAGGGCTACTGCCAACCACTCCTCGGCCAACGGAGCGATAGACACCAGGCCCGCGACAGCGGCGACAGACAGACGCAGGCCGACCGAGAACGCGTTCGTTGGGTCGAAGGACAGCAGAACGAGAACTGCCGCCGCAAGAGAGGCGAGCGGATCGGCACGCCGCGCGCCGATCGCCGCCGCCGCCGCGACACCGGCCATGGCGAGAGCACGCAGCGACGACGGCTGACATCCGCTCATCAGCGTGTAGGCCAGACTCCCTGCCATGACCGCCGCTATCGAAGCGCCCCGGCGCACCTGAAACGCCCGGCAAGCGCCTGCGCAGAAGCCCGCCACGATCGCCAGGTGCGTGCCCGAGACCGCCAGAAGATGTGACAGGCCCGTCGTGGCGACGTCACGTTCAAGATCGGTGCCTCGTATCCCCTCGCGGTAGCCGAGCAGGATGCCAAGGGCAAGCGGTTCTCCCCGCCCGCCTATCCGCTCAATGCGCTCGCGCGCACGCTCTCGCAGACGCATGACCGCGCCCGAGAGCCCGGGTGCCCATCCAGTCACGGTCGCGCGGTACGGGCTGCCCGAAGCCACAACGCCCGACGTCAGCGCGCGAGCACGGACGAGACGGTCCTCGGCGGGGGCAAGACGTCCCGAGAATCCCACCTGCTGACCGCACGCGGGCGGGGCTATGTCTCGCGGCCACCACAGCGACACTGCTGCGCCCGGAACCGGTCCGTCGAGGAGCCGCACCTCCACAAGCGTGCCGTCGCCGACGCGCCGGGCATCCGAGGCCACAGCCCCGGTCCATTGGCGCGAGCGCTGCGTCTCAAGTGCCAACCCGTCCCGCTCGAGACCGTCTGCTTTCGCGCAACCCACGGCAACGCCGGCGCAAATGGCGAGCGCGATCAGTGCCGCCGTTCGAACCGCCTCGGCACCACGAATCGCTACGACGGCCGACCCCGCGGCCGCGGCTGCGGCTGCCGGTATGAGCCACTCCGGGCGACCCCAGCCAACGATGGTCCCGGCCCAGAGTCCGACCGCGATCCACGCCAGGACGGGAATCGAAGGTCGCGTAGCGGTCGGACGGGCTCTACTTCCAGCTCTCCCAAGGTCCGCCGTCACCCGTCTTCACCTCACACAGGCCAGGTCCCGCAGCGCTTCAAGCTTCTTGGGGCCTATGCCAGACACCCGTGCGAGATCGTCGACGCTGGCGAACGGCCCGTTCTCCTCGCGGTCCTGCACGATGCGCGCCGCGGTGGCCGGACCCACACCCGGAAGCGTGTCGAGCGCCGTCAAGTCAGCCGTGTTCAGGTCGACGAGCGCCCCGGACGCGCCCTCGCTTCCCCCGGCGGCCACACCGGAGCTGCTCCCGCCTCCCACGTCAGCACCGCCGGCAGCATCCCACTCATCCTGCGTGGGTACTCGCACCTGCTCGCCGTCGACAACCAGGCGCGCCAGGTTCACACCCTCTTGCGCCGCATTGCCAAGGAGCCCCCCCGCGGCGCGAATCGCATCGCCTGCCCGAGAGCCTGCGGGGAGTTCGTAGATGTCGGGAACCCTCACCGCGCCGACCACGTGCACCCACACAGTCGATGTGGTCTCCACCGCGGGGGCGACCGCCGATGTGACACTGCTCGCTGCGGCTTCGGCGGATACTGCGCCCTCGTAGCTGACTTCCTCGCCCCCGCCGGTCCTGCCACCACGCGCAAGCGTCCAGGCAACCGCAAGCGCGAGCACCGCCGCGACAGCGACCGCGACGTTTCGGCGCACGCCGGAGAGACCGGCACGTGTCGCAAGCTCATCGATTCGAGTTCGGAGATCCACCTGTACGTCCCATCGTCTCTCGCCGGAGACCATGGGAACACGACGACCTTTCCGCGCTCTTGCCGCAATCCAACCCGCGCGAGCCGGCGAGCACGCCGACCCGCGCTGCCCCACGCGCGGTGACTACCCCGCGACCACCACGCTCACGAGCTTGTCGGGGACGACAACGACCTTCCTCACGTCCTTGCCCTCCACCCAGCTCGCGACCTCGGTGAGCGCAACCGTGATCACGTCCTCCTCGGCAAGGCCCACCTCCACGGTGATCTTGCCGCGGACCTTCCCGTTGACCTGGACGGCCATCTCGGTCACGTCGGCGGCGGCGGCACTCGCGTCGTAGGCGGGCCACGATTCGCGGTGCACCGAATCCCCATGGCCAAGGACCTCGCGCCACAGCTCCTCGGCCATGTGCGGCACGAAGGGCGCGAGTAGGCGCGTGATCGTCTCGGCGACGTCGCGCACGAGTGCTAGGTCGCGCGAACCCGCGGCAACAGCGTTGCGGTAGTCGTAAGCGGCGTTCGTGAGCTCCATCAGCGCGGCGATCGCGGTGTTGAGCTGGAATCGGCGAATGTCGCCCTCGACCTTGTCGATGACGCGGTGCATCTCGCGGTGCAGCGTCTTGGCCGTCTCGTCACCCGACGCGGCGACGCCGCAGCCCGCCGCTGTCTCCTCGGCAGACTCGGCGACGAGGCGCCAGACGCGGCCGAGCCAGCGAAACATGCCGTCGAGCCCCTCGTAGGACCACTCGAGGTCCTTGTCGGGCGGCGCCATGAACAGGATGTAAGCGCGTAGTGCATCGCACCCGTACTTGGCGATCATGTCTTCGGGGGCGACGACGTTGCCCTTGGACTTGCTCATGACCTCGCCGTCCATCTTCACCATGCCCTGCGTGAGCAGGTTCGTGAACGGCTCGCCGAACTGCACGAGCCCCATATCGCGGAAGACTTTCGTGAAGAACCGCGAGTAGAGCAGGTGCAGGATCGCGTGCTCGATGCCGCCGATGTACTGATCTACCGGCATCCAGTAGTCGGCCTTCGACGTCTCCCAGATCGCTTCGGCGTTGCGCGCGTCGGTGTAGCGCAGGTAGTACCAGCTCGAGCACGTGAACGTGTCCATGGTGTCGGTCTCGCGCTTGGCGGGGCCGCCGCACTTCGGGCACGTCGTCTCGTAGAACTCGGGATGGTCCGCCAGTGTCTCGCCCTTGGTGATGTCGACGCCTCCCGGCAGCTCGATGGGCAGCTGCTCCTCGGGCACCGGCACAAGGCCGCACGCCGGGCAGTGGACCGCCGGAATCGGGTTGCCCCAGTAGCGCTGCCGAGAGATCAGCCAGTCGCGCAGGCGGAAGTTGATCGAGAACCGGCCCTGGCCACGCTCATCGAGCCACTCGGTGACCGCGCGCATGCCCTCGCTCGCCTTGCCACCGGGCATGCCGGTGAACTCGCCGGACTGCACCATGATGCCGGGGCCGTCGTAGGCCTCATCCCACGGCACGTCCTCGCGCAGCCGCTGCGGAACATCCCGAAGCTCGCCAAGGAGCGCGTCGTCCTCGGCCACCACCACCGGCGGGATCGGCAGCCCATACTTCCGGGCGAATTCGAAGTCGCGCTGGTCACCGCTCGGAACGGCCATGACCGCGCCGGTTCCGTAGTCCATCAGCACGTAGTTGCTCACCCAGATCGGCACCTTCTCGCCGTTGACAGGGTTCACCACGTAGCGTCCCGTGAACGCGCCGATCTTCTCCGCCTCGCCGCTCGCACGCTCGACCGCCGTCTCACGTGCCGCCGTGTCCACCACGGCGCGTACGGGAGCCGCGTACTCGGTTCCATGCACGAGCTCGTGAACGAGCGAGTGCTCCGGTGCAAGCAGGAAGAACGTGCAGCCAAAGAGCGTGTCCGGCCGCGTCGTGAACACAGCGATCCTCTGATCGGTCGGCTCACCGGCAGCATCGCAGAGCGTGAACTCGACCTCGGCGCCCTCGGAGCGCCCGATCCAGTTCGCCTGCATCGTCTTGACGCGGTCGGGCCAGCCCGTCAGCGTGTCGAGGTCGTCGAGCAGCTCTTGGGCATACTCGGTGATCTTGAAGTACCACTGCTCGAGGTCACGCTTCCCCACCACGCTCTTGCAGCGCCAGCACACGCCTTCGCCGATGACCTGCTCGTTCGCAAGCACGGTCTTGCAGCTGGGGCACCAGTTCACCGGCGACTTACGCCGCTCGACCAGACCGCGTTCCCAGAACTTCAGGAAGATCCACTGCCCCCAGCGGTAGTACTCAACGTCGCTCGAAGCAAGTTTGCGGTCCCAGTCGTAGCTGAACCCCATGCGCCGGAACGACGCTTCCTGACGTGCGATGTTGGCGTGCGTCCAGGTCGCCGGATGAGTATTGCTCTTGATCGCGGCATTCTCCGCTGGCAGACCGAACGAGTCCCACCCCATCGGGTGAAGCACCTTGCGCCCGGTCATCGTGAAGTACCGCGCCACGACATCGCCGATGGTGTAGTTGCGCACATGGCCCATGTGGATGTCGCCCGAGGGGTACGGAAACATCTCCAGGAGGTAGTACTTCGGCTTGGTCTCGTCCTCGATCACCGAGTAGAGCCGGTCGCTCTCCCAGACCTGCTGCCACTTCTCCTCGATCGAATGCGGGTCGTACTTCGATGCCACAACGGCCTCCGTGAAATGCGGGAACGGACTCCTTGGCATGATAGCCGAGGAGAGGCATGCGCGAAACGGCGGACGGCTGACACGCTGCGTGCACGACGGCGCGCGGCGCACTACTCGGTGACCACGACCCCGACCGTGAAGGCGTCTTGAGCCGGTTGCGTGGTCTCCCACGAACGGCGGTACTCGAGACGAAGCGACCCCTCGCCCGTCCCCGATGGCTCCAGGTGCATCGTGAGGATACCCGGCGCGCCGATGGCATTCGAATCGAGCTGGAAATCCGGCTCGCCGACGAGCGTGAGTACCCCTCCATCATCGGCGACCGTCCAGTTGTAGCCCGTGCTCGGGTTCGCCGGCAGCGAGACATCCAGGGTCTGGTCCTGCCGCATCTTGACGATAGAGCCTTCGTCGTCCACGCCGATCTTCACGACGTCGCTGGACCTGCAGCCAGCGAGCACTACAGCGGCAACCGCGAGTGTCGCCAGGAGCACGTATGTGAGCCTTGTGCGCATGTGTTCCTCCCTATGGAAGTCCGTCCCCATCACTGTGACGCCACAAACGGCGTGCAGGTTCGCGCACGGCTGCAAAGGGCGCACGCAAAGAAGCCCGCCGGTTTCCCGACGGGCTTCGAAGTCCTCTCGGTGGAGCCAAGGCATGGTCGGTCGAGAGGATCTCGCCTAGCCGGGCGCGAGCACGCGCGTGACGCCACGCCAAGGCCCGAACGGTTCAGGTTCTCACCGTCGGGCCGTGACGCACGCCAGTCTACTGCTTAACGAAGACCGTCTTGCTGCAGTTGGGGCACGGCGGGAGCGTATCCGTCGTGTCGTCCAAGTGAACCAGCTGCCCGCAGTTCGTGCACTTGTACGTGCCCTTGCCCGGCTTCTCGCCCGTGGTCGGCATTACCACACCTCCCTCCGCACGCAACGTCTTGCACTGCCGCGAAGATCAGTCTGCGCCCCGAGTCTGACATCGGAAGCGAAGCGAGCGGTCGGTTGATTCAGCTGCCCGCCGCCGGCCCGAACCGCCGCGACGTCTACTCTTCGATGAAGAAGTCCTCGTCGAGCCGGTTCACGACGTACGTCGCGGCCTCCGTCACGCCGACGCCGTGATCAATCATCAGTTCGGCCAGTTGCTCGCCGTCGATCAGAACGATTCGCTTGTCGATGCGCCGAACGTAGTCACGCGCCTCGGCCGAGAACCTCGACGTGGTGATGAAGACACCTTTGCTCGCGCCCTGCCCCATGAGGCTGCCAGCGAAAGCCTGAATCTCCGGCCGTCCCACGTTGTTGGCCCAACGCTTCGCCTGGATGTAGACGACGTCGAGTCCGAGCTTGTCTTCCTTGATGATGCCGTCGATGCCATCGTCACCGCTGCGGCCGACGGCCTGACCAGCGTCTGCAAGCGAGCCGCCGTAGCCCATCGTCACCAACAGCTTGACCACCAGCTGCTCGAAGAACCGAGGCGAAACCGCACCCACCCGCTCCATCATCAGCTGCGCGAGATCCGAGCGCAGGGACTGGTAGCCGTTCTCCATGAGTTCTTCTGGAGTCTGGTCGCTCGCGTCCTCGCCCGCCGAGGAGTGCTCTGCCTGCGTGTGTGACCGATTCTTGAACTCTAGGAACTCCGGAAACTGCTTCAGAAATGCGTTGTTGATGGGTCCTGTGTGTGCAGCCAGCGTGTCCCGCCCGCGCTCAGTGATGCGCAGGATTCCCCTGGCAGGGCGCTCCACCAAGCCGGCTTGGCTCAGGTACGTCGCCGCCCATCCCGCGCGATTGTCGAAGGTTGCCTGACGGCCGCTTGGAAGAAGCTCGGCGCGGTCCGTCTCGGAGACACCGGTGGCAGTCGCCAGCGCATCCTTCGCGTCGGCCCATCTCCAATCGCCCCCGTCACCAAGCGACTTGAGCAGTGGCGACATCATCGACTGGTAGTCCGGAACGGTCATCCTACTTCCCCCACTCCCACACGTCGGCCTTCACGCACTCGTAGTTGGCGTCGAGCTCGGGCTGCATGAGCACGAGCGCGGCGATGCGACGCACCATCTCGGTGACGTAGCGCGCCTCCTCGGGCTTGAGGTCGCGGCCGAGGAGCGCGCGCTCGCGGTAGCTCAGCCACTTCTTGATGACCTGGTAGCCGCCAATCGTGTAGCGCCACACGTTGGCTGGCACGCAACGCCAGTACGCAACGTCGTTGAGGTAGATGTCGAAGCACGACTCGCCGAGGAGGGCGATCGCAGTTTCGGCCGACATGCCGAGCGGCTCCGCCTCCCGGGAAACCGCGGCGCACTCGTCGTCGGTGTAGGGCCGCTCGGTGAGCTTGCCGGTCGATGGCATGCAGACGCCACCCTGCCCAGCGACACCCCACCGAGCGGTCACAGCCAGATCTCCGGAATCGAGCGAATCCCCCGTCGAAGAAGAGAGCGTGCCGACGCGAATCTGCGGCTGCGCGGCTGCCAGGCCAACCGGGGCATCAGGGTCTAGAAGCCGAATGACCCTTTCCCCGAGTGCTGCAGAAGCCGCAAGCGCCTCTGAGTCCTTTGGCAGCGGGATTCGCGGCCAACCAGCTGCCACGCCGTCCGCGTTCGCCCCCAAGTAGGCGGGCGCAGCCATGACGGCGACGGCATGGGGCATCAGCGCAAAGCTCTCGCGCTGAGTACCGCCGTCCCCCAGGTAGCAGGCGACTCGTTCAGAAACGTTGGCCTGACCGGGCACTTGCTCGAATAGCGAGGTAGCGCTGCCCCTTGTCTGTAGCCACGGAAAGGCAGCGCCGTTGGGGCGAATGAAGTGATGGTCACAGGGCTCCGAGACGATGCAGAATGGTAGACCTTCGCGTGATCGCTCCGCCTTCGGGCGGGAGACCACGAAGACCTGACCGTCGGCGACAGCACCGACGAGCGTGTCTCTGCGACGATCGAGCAGGCGGGCGCGATCTGTCCAGAAGACCCAGCGAGTGTCTAGAGGCCGGTATGCGTACCGGATGATGCGGCCCGCTTCGTCCCCGGCGCTGAGCAGGGCGTCCCGAACCTCACGGGCATTGAATTGTGGCGTGGCCGTAGCCAGCTGCGGAAGATGAGCACGAAGGTCGTCGAGCCCTCGCGAAGCGTCGAGGTACTCATCAATTCGACCCTGCAAAGTGCTCTGGTCGATCGCCACTAGGTCGATATCCCGAGCCGTAGTGATTCCCGGAGACCAGTCGGCGAAGAGGTCCTCCACGGTTGGCCACGACGTGAAATCCGGGTCGGTGGTTCTCGGCGAGAAGGCGAGCATTGGATCGGCGTCCGGGTCAAGGCGTTGCCAAGGCCTGCAGGGATCGCTGCTTTCCGAGGCGAGGTCGCTCAGTTTCGATGCACCCCAGAACTCGCGGTACATCACTTGGGCGGACTGCTTAGTGTCCCCTCCCTTGCGCGACAACACCGAGATCGAAGTCCCGATGCCGATCCCTTCCCTGTTCGCCGCCGTCGAAAAGACGCTCGGATCTGGACGCCCGTCCGGAGTCACCTTGCCTGTTCGAAACTTGTCTCCGTTGAGGCTATCGATCCAGATTGAGTCAAACACATCGAGAAACCGCTCTCGCATCCCGGTGTACGAGAACCCGTCGAGCCACGAGTAGTTGGAGATCAGGCAGACAATGCCTTTCCCCATGTGTTGCACGATTTGGCGCTCGGCGATCCTGAAGAACCGGACGTACAGGTCATTGAGGCCCCTGCCCTCGGGTTTGGGAGCTCGCTTTGTGGTGCGGTAGGCATCCGACAGGTCTCGCTCCTCGTCAACCGCCATCCCGGCAAACCCGTTGTACGGTGGGTTTCCGATCACCACGAGGATCTGCTCTTCACGCTTGATGCGGTCCGCTGCGTCGCGCTCATGAGCGAACTCTGGGAACAGCAGGGTGGAGTGCATCTGACCCTCGCCGACCCGGCGATCCTTGGGCGATGCGACTTGGGCACCGTCGCCCCAGCCGGTTAGCGCGTTCGTTAGGTATATCGGTGCGCGCTCGCCGGCGTCACGCAGCGGCACGCCGAGTTCGGCCAGGAGGATGCCGAGCTGTAGGTGCGCCACGACGTATGGCGCGGGCATGATCTCGAAGCCGATGACGCGACTCATCGCGGCGCGCTTCACGTCCTGGCGGGTGAGCGCATCAGCTCCCTTGGCCTGCAGCGTCTCGTCGATTTTGCGCAGCACCTCGACCAGGTAGGCGCCGGTGCCGCAGCACGGGTCGAGGACGACCACGCTCTCATCGGCGAGCCCGTCGGCGATGCCGAGCTCCTCGCGCAGGACGGTATCGACGCGAGCGACCATGTACTTCACGACTTCGTCGGGCGTGTACCAGACGCCCAACTCCTTGCGCAGCTGTGGGTCGAACGCCTCGAGGAATGGTTCGTAGAAGTACTGGACAGCGTGCTCCTCACGGAACTTCTCGAAGAAAGCGGCGCGATCGATGCGCCAGATGACCTCCTCGGCCCACTCGAGCACCTCGGAGATGCCAAGCGCGCCAAGCTGGCGAACGTCGGCGAACTGGCGGAAGAGCTCGTAGACCATCGGGACGTGCAGGGTCGCCGTCGCCGTCTCCCACTGGAAGCGCGACTCCCACGGGATCGCCTGCGTGTGGTCGCGATCGCGCGCCCACAGGACCCAGCTCGCGAACATGCCGTAGAAGAGCGTCTGGACCAGCGTAGAGCGGAAGAAGTGGTCACCCTTCTCGCCTTCGAACTTCAGGCCGAGCGCGTCTTCGAGCTGGCTGCGGAGCTGGTCGAGCGCGGGCAGCTCGTGGCGATGCTCCAGACGCAGACGTGCGGTGCGCGCATAGCTCGCAAGGAACCAGGCGAGGTCTTTGGGGTCGGAGAGCGGTGCGTTGTGGAGCAGGACTCGGCGGAGGAACTCCGTCAGGCCCTCGGCCGCGGTGTCGGCGAAGTTGCGGGGCTGGGTGACGCGAGCCCAGAAGGCGGCCTCACTCGTGGCGAGGCTGCAGGTCTCGAGCGTGCGCACGCCGGCGCCGGTGACGTTGCGGCCCACCAGCACGAAGTCGCGCAGGTTCGTGACCAGCACGAGGCCGTACCGCTCGACGTAGCGGGCGACCTGCTCGGACTCAGCAACGGCGAATGCATCGTCGCTGGCGCCCTTGACCTCAATCGCGCCGCGGTTGGGAAGCTGGCCTTGGAGCGGGTTCTCGCCCAGCTCCCAGCCCTTGAGCTGCGGTGCCATGAACAGGCCACCGTCCGGGATTCCGCCGCCGGTGTTGCGCAGGTTGATGATGGCGCGGACCTTCGGCTTGAGGTGCTTGCCGACCTCATCGAGAAGGTTGGCGAGCGGCGCGTAGTAGCTGGTCTCGGCGACGCCTGCGCCTGATGCGCGGATGTCGCGTAGTTGCGTGAAATACGCCTCGACTGGTTCCCCCACGCGTCTGCCCCCTCGGCATGCCAGAACGACCTCGAAGCCCAGCATACAAGAAGGATCCCTGGAGCACATGGGACAGGCGGCCAGATATAGTTGGCTGCTAGATAGTCACGTTCTGGAGGTGATTATCGTGACGCGGACTGCAACATCGCTCTGGGCGGCCGAGAGAACGACGAGCTAGGTGCTGGGCGGACTCAGATTCCCGACGAACTGCCGAATCACAAGCACTGCCTCGTTCGCCGCTTGGGCCATCTCCGTCGCAGAGCCGCCCCGAGCCACGAGACTGGCGTAGTCCACAGCCCCGACCCGATTCGATTCCGAAAAATCCCCGGAGACTCGAATCAATGCGTCAGCAAGGAATGGGTCGCTCGCGACCGGACTCGCCGCAACCGCGACGGCCGCAGCCTCGGGCCCACCCGGCCACCATCGAAGCACGTAGACCAGGTCGTAGGCATCCTTCGGCTTGCGCCGGTCCAAATAGGCGTCCGCCTTCAGCGCCACAAACGGCGCCAGATTCGCAACCTGGAAGTCCACTTCCGAGTAGGCTCCGTCAAGCAGCTGAAGGTCGCGCGTGATCGTGATGGAGTCCCTGAACGCAAGCTCAAGACCCCTCACGCACAGCAAACCCACGCCACCCGCACCGGCGGGTGGCGTGACCTTGGGTCGAAACACGGTTCCGGGCTCGACGTCTTCCCTGTCGCCGAGAAGTTCCAGAACGACGACATCACCGTCAACGGTGGCGGACCAGCGCCATGAGCTTCCGTCCACCCTCGAAAACCCGTTGTTCTTCAGGTTCGTCTCGAGTGTCGTGTATGCGCCCAGATCCTCCGCCTCGACCGCGAGTCTGAGAGCAACATCAACATCCGTCGAACCAACGTGGACCGGCTGGGCATAGCCGTCGCCCCGTACGAGGTATAGCGGGACGAGTCCGCCGACCAAACAGACCTTCTCTCTCCACGGTTGCCCGATTCCGCGCATCAGCGTGCCGAGAACCCTCTCGCAGCGCTTGGTTGCCTCACTGTTGTACTGCTCGACCATGCAATCCCCTTCAGAAGCCGATGGAAGTTTCGCGCAGGTGCTCCGCCTGTTCCTCGCCGCGAGTCGGATCGGCAAGCGCGTCGGCGTAGATTCTGAACAAGGACACCCGGCGCACACCTCGGTCGTACTCCGACCCGACAAGGACGCCCTTGTGACCCCGCAGTACGACAAGGTTCGCACCGTCGTCGGCGGGCATCGCCCCCATCGCGCTCAAGACCACGTCGGCACGATGTGGAGTGGCCACCCAAGCCTCGAAGGTCCGCACCGCCGTGACGTGTGGAGCTACCATCTGGGCCGCAGCCACACCGGTGAAGTAAGCCTGAACGCCGTGGCCATCGTTAGTCAGATGTTGTGCCACCGTGCGCATGGTCTCTTCTGCACCGTTGTTGAGAAGGAAGCCCCGTGCGGTCACTTTGCGATCGGCCACTGCATCACGGGCGTACAGATCAAGCAGGCCGGCGGGATCCATCACGCGACGACGCGTCGCGGGTCCGCGGCCCGAACGCTCCAGCAGACCTGCGGCCTCAAGTGCGACGACCGTGTTCTGGGCAGCCCCGAGCGACGCGCGACCCTCAGCCGCCAGGTCAGTGACCTTCCAGTCCCGTTTCGAGTCCGACAGCAGAGCGAGCGCAACGCCCCCCGCGGCACCGCTCAGGCTTAGAGACGCAGCGGGCCGTTCCGGTGGCAGCTCGGCTTCGTCCTGGAGCCGTATGAGAATACTCGGCGTCATCAGCCGCACCCTGATGTGACGGTCGTCCATGTAGTTCGCCTCAGCGGCATTCAATTCTGCGAGTGCCTTTTGGCTGAAATGGCGGCCTACGATCACGGGCACGCCCGACGAAGCCTTCGAACGGCCGAGCGCCAGCTCAACTTGCTCGGTCCTTCCCGATCCAGCATCGACCACCTGTAGCGGGACGTGGTAGTCGTAGTCGCCGTCGAGGTCCACGGTGTCGCCCACTGCACGAAAGCGAGCGACCTCCGTTTGTGTCAGGCGGCGAGCAAGTTCAAGAGCTTGCGTCTCGGCATCCATTTTCACTCCATTGCCATTTTCATTGCGCACTGAAAATACCACATGGGTGAAAATCGCGCCACGTGACCTCATCCCCTCCCGTCTCCTATCCGTCCGCCTGACCACAGCACAGATCGCCGTGGGCAACCGCACCGCCTTCGACCTGTTCAAGGGGTCGAGAGCTCCGAACTTACGGTCGAGGGCAGTGAAGATCGAGTGCAGACCTTGAGAAGGAGAACGCAGGATAAGCAGAGCCGCTCAAGGCGCGGCGCTGTGGAGAGAACGCATCGCCGACTAAGCCGGTGAGCAGCGCAAGAGCCACTGAGCCTCACCCGTGAGCCACGAGCGGCTATCGGCGTCACCGAGACGCCCCGAGCCGCTCTGGCGCCCGCACGGGAGCAGCTCTGAAAGAGGCCTTTTCGGATCCACGGAGCGACAAGTCCCTTGTGCACCGGTGCATAGCAGGCGGCGGTCAATCTGCCAAATGGAATCATGCTCTGTGTACACAACGTGCCTTCGAGAGGCAGATTGTGTACACAGAGCATCACTAGCGAACGCATCGGGAGCAAGGCTATCAACTCCAGACCGTCGTCGCCCGGTTTGACGGTTGGCCGGTTTCACTGATATGGTCGCTTTCACCGCCTGGTGAAAGGGGCCACTACAGTGAAAGAACTCGAACTCATAGAACAGCTCCCCGAGGCCCTGCGGGCATGTCTCGAGAATGTGCCCAGGACCAGTATCGAAGCAACCCAGCGAGAGCAGCTTCTGACCAACGGCATGAGAGCCGATCTCATCGTCAGCCTCAGCATCTTGGGCCGCAAGCGAACGATGGTCATCGAGGCCAAAGGCAGTGGTCAACCGAAGCGAGCGAGAGAGGCGGCCGACCAGCTCAAACGCTTCCTGCTCGATGACCGCCTCAAAGGCGCCTATCCCGTGTTCGCCGCGCCCTATGTCTCGGAGGCCAGCGCAGCCATCTGTCAGGAGTCTCAGATTGGCTTCTTCGACTTGGCCGGCAACTGCCGCTTCGCGCTGGACGACATCTACGTAGAGAAGACATCGGCCGACAATCCACTCAAGGAGAAGCGCAACGAGGCCTCTCTGTTCACTCCCAAGTCATCTCGGATTCTGCGAGTTCTCCTGAACGAGCCGCAACGCGACTGGCAGGTTCAGCAGCTTTCCAAGGCGGCTGAGGTGAGCATCGGTCTGGCGTCAAAGATCAAGCGTCAGCTCGAGGACCGGGAGTGGATTGTCGTCGGCCAGAGCGGAATCCGCCTCACCCAGCCCGAGGCTATGCTGCAAGCATGGGCAACTGTCTATTCCTACAAGCAGAATCAAGTCCGCGAATACTACACGCTCGACGACCTGAGCGATGCCGAAACCACGATAGCCGACTGGTGTCGCGAGAGCGAAGTGGAGTACGCGCTCACTGGCTTCTCGGGAGCCCGGCTCTCCTCTCCCCGCGTTCGCTACAATCGCGCAAGTGTGTACGTGCGCTCGAGGATGGACAGCCTTACCGAGAACACGGGTCTCAAGCCAGTCGACACAGGAGGGAATGTCCTTTTGCTTAAACCCTATGACGACGGCGTCTTCAACGGCGCGCGAGTCCATTATGAGATGCGAACCGTCTGCCCTGTTCAGCTCTACCTGGATCTGCAGTCCATGGCGGGACGGGGCGAAGAGGCTGCAGAGGAGATTCTGGCGAGGGAGCTGCGTCCCTCATGGTGAAGAACAGAACAGACTACCCGCCGGACGCAGTCGAGGCGGCAAGATCAGTCCTCGTGGAGCTGGTACATATCCTCGGAGAGTATCGCGACGACATGGTGATCGTTGGCGGATGGGTACCGCCGCTTCTGATGCCCGACAGCACGGGGCACGTGGGCAGCACCGACGTCGACATCGCGCTGAACCACATGGCTGAGAACGACGAAGTCTACGCCAGGATCAGTGCATCACTGCTGACCAACGGCTATGTGCAGCACGAGTCTCAACCATTCATCTGGTTTCGAGAGGTCTCTCTGGGCGGCGGCGTCGTGACCGTCGAGATCGACTTCCTCGCGGGTGAGTACGGCGGCACCGGGAAGCACCATCGAACACAGCGAGTCCAGGACCTCAAGCCGCGCAAGGCGCGCGGCGCCGATCTCCTCTTCAGTGAGACGAGAGAACGCGAGATAGAGGGTCGGCTCCCCAGCGGCGCGTTGGACACCGTCTCGGTAAAGGTTGCCGGAGTCGTGTCATACCTCGTGATGAAGAGCTCGGCACTCGAGACGCGAATCAAAGATAAGGACGCCTACGACATCTGGTTCACGTTGGCCAACTACCCGGGTGGAATCCCAGCAGTGGTCGAGGAGTTCACTCCGTTCGCGGACCACGGACTCGTGCGCGAAACCGTCTCGGTTCTGGAAGGTAAGTTCACCTCCCCTGAGCACTTCGGGCCAACCTCGGTTGCGGTGTTTCTTGAGCATGACGGCGATGCGGCGGTGCTCACCAAGCGCGACGCATTTGAGCGTGTTCAAGCGCTGCTTGACGGTCTGGGAGCGTTGCGGGACTAGAGCAACGGCTCAGGAGTCCCGCTTGGCTCCCGCCCTCACCCGACGCCGGAAGTCAGGGTTCACGCCGCTGCCGCCCCAGTTCGGGCAGTCATTCCGCAGTCCTTCCGCAGACCTCGGCCCCTCTTCGCCCCTTCAGCCCCTGTCGCGTAGCCGCAAAGGGCGTATGCGAAGAAGCCCGCCGGTATCCCGACGGGCTTCGGAGTTCTTTTGGTGGAGCCAAGGGGGATCGAACCCCTGACCTCATGGCTGCCAGCCATGCGCTCTCCCAGCTGAGCTATGGCCCCACGTCTGGGCACCGCCTGAGCGGCAAGCGGTAGTATACCAGCACGTCACGGGCGGTCAAGCTAGCGCGTTGACTCGAGAAGAGTGTACTCGAAATCGATTCGATGCCTCACAAAAGAAGGTACTCGAACCGGCCCTTGCCGGATCGACCGGCGAAAGGGCCCGAGGATGCCGCTATCAATGGCTCGCGTTGCCTCACCGGAAATGTACTCGAACGCGCTCGGTTGCGCCTTGAATCAGCCTGATGAGAATCGCTTGCAAGTAGGTCATCGCATGTATTCCCAAGGTTGAACGAGGCGCGCAAGGTCGACCTGCCAGCGCCCTTGGCCAATCGACCGTGCGCACCCGAGCAGGTCGCGCACGGTCGCGTGCGCTGCGGCGAGGGCATCGACCGGCGACAGCCTACGGGCCAGGTGGCACGCGAGCGCTGAGGAGAGCATACAGCCGGTTCCGCGGACATCGCCGACTCCGGCGACGAGCGGGTGCGTTGCGCACACGGCGCTCCCGTTCGCAAGCACAAGGACATCGACTGCCTCAGCAGGGCTGCTACCCGGCAGCCCCGTCACGCACACCGCCGAGCCATAGCGAGATGCGAGCGTTCGCGCCGCCGCGACTGCGGCGTCCGCATTCGCAACGCCGTCGACGGCGGCGAGGTGCGCAGCCTCCTCGGCGTTGGGGGTGATGAGGGTTGAGACCCGCGCCACCATGTCCACCGCGCGCACCGCGCCCTCGACAAGCGAACCGCCGCTCGAGCTTGCGAGCACCGGGTCCGAGACGACGGCGGGCAGGTCGGCGCGCACGAGCCACTCGCCGACGGCCAGAGCGAGCACGTCCGAGCCGAGTGCACCGACCTTCACGCACGAGAAGCTGCCCTCGGCAAGCACGGCTTCGAGCTGCGCGATGAGCGTCTCGGGCTCGACGGGCCAAGCACCAGCGAAGCTTGCCGAGTTCTGTGCGGTGACAGTGGTGACCACCACCGCGGGCTGATAGCCGAGGCGCGACATCACGAACGCGTCGAGGAGCACGCCCGCGCCCACCGAGGGGTCGAGCCCACCCACGGCGAGTGCTCGCGGCGCTGCGACTGGCGCGCTCACGCGAGGACCTCCGTGCTCGTCACGCGCATCGAGCACAGTGGACCGCACATTGTGCATTCGCTCGCGTCACCAGCGTCGCTGTCGGCACGCATCTCGGCGGGCAAGGCCGGGTCGATTGCTAGCGCAAACTGGCCGGGCCAGTCGAGCGCCTTGCGAGCGGTCGCCATCGCGTCGTCCCAGTCGCGCGCGCCGGGCAGCCCGGCCGCCACGTCGCCGGCGTGCGCGGCGATGCGGCACGCGATCACGCCCTCTCGCACGTCGTCCGCGTCAGGCAGGCGCACGTGCTCGGCGCGCGTGACGTAGCACAGTAAATCGGCGCCCGACATCGCCGCAAGTGTTCCGCCGACCGCTGAGGTGATGTGGTCGTAGCCCGGCGCGACGTCGGTGACGAGCGGGCCGAGCACATACAGCGGCACGCCGTGGCACGCGCGCTTGATGGCGGTGATCTGTGCCGCGACCTCGTGCAGCGGTACGTGTCCCGGCCCCTCGACGATGACGCGAACCCCGGCGTCGCACGCTCGCTGAACCAGCCCGCCAAGCACCGCGACCTCCGTCATCTGGGCCTCGTCGCCGGCATCCGCCAAGCAGCCGGGCCGCATCGAATCGCCGAGGCTGAGCGTCACGCCGTACTCCCGGCAAATCTCGAGCACCTCGTCGAAACGATCGTAGTATGGGTTCTCGGCGTCGTGGACGCGCATCCAGCACGCGAGCAGCGCCCCGCCTCGCGAGACGATGCCTATGCGCCGCCGTTCGATTGCGCCGGACGAGAGCTGGCTGCAAGTGATGGAGGCATGCACCGTCTGGAAGTCGACGCCCTCCTCGGCGTGGCGTCGGACAGCGCCGATGAGCGAGTCCGACGTCATTGCCGCAGGCCTGCCGCCAAGCTCGGCGGCCTTCACCGCAGCTTCGTACACCGGGACGGTGCCGACCGGCACGTCGGCTCGCGCCAGCACGGCACTGCGCACAGCGCGGATGTCGCCGCCGGTCGAAAGGTCCATGACCGCATCGGCGCCGGCCACGATGGCGACGTCGAGCTTGTCCAGCTCGCCAGCGAGATCGGACGAGAGCGCTGACGTGCCGAAGTTCGCGTTCACCTTCGTGCGCAACCCGGTCCCGACGACGCAGGCGCGAATCCGCCCGACCCGCGCATGCGAGCCGAGCACTGTCGCGCGACCGTCGAGCAGCAGCTCGCGCAAGGCGTCGGGCGTAGTGTGCTCCTCGGCGGCGAGGCGCCGAAGGACCACCTCCGGCGGGACGAGGGAGTCGTCGTGGGAACGGGTCGAGCTCATTGGGCACCTCCGGAGAAAGGGACGCTCGCCGCAATGTCAGCGAGACGGCGTGCTGCAGCGTGCGGATCCCGCGCGTGCGCGACGGCCGAGATCACGCATACCGCGTCGCCGCCGGCGGCCAGGACGTCAGCGGCGTTGCGCTCAGCGATTCCGCCGATCGCGGCAAGAGGCAGACCGACCGCCTCGCGGACGCGCCGCAGCCCGTCGAGGCCAATTGGCGGCACAGCGTCGTCCTTCGACCCGGTCGCGAAAATCGGCCCGACGCCCAGGTAGTCGGCACCCAACGCCACGGCGACCATCGCCTCCTTCGCGGTCGAGACCGACACGCCGAGCAGCCCGCGCCCGCAAGCTCGCCACTCGTCGAGCGCCGAGAGGTCCGACTGCCCGAGGTGCAGGCCGTCGGCGCAGGCGGCCACAGCGAGAGCGGCGTCGTCGTTGACGATGAACAGCGCCCCGAACGCGGAGCACACGTCGCGAACCGCGCGCGCAGCCTGAAGCCTACGGGCGTCGAAGCGCTTGTGACGGAACTGCACGATGCAAGCGCCGCCTGCCGCTGCATGCACCGCGAGCCCTTCGTGAGTGCGCCCCAACTCCGGCACGTCGGCGGTGACGAAATACAGACCGCGGATGACGTCGAACGCTCGAGGGACGGCCTCCACGGTCACGCCGTCTCAATCCGGACGCTCGTCAGCGCGGTGGCGTCCAGCGCATCGAGCGCGTCGTAGAGGGCGGCGTGGAACGTGCCCGGCCCCTGCGACCGGACTGCGGCGAGTTCGCCCGCCACTCCGAAGGCGGCGAGCGCCTCGGCAGCGGCGGCTGCGTAATCGGAGGCGACGGCGAGGAATGACGCGCACATCGTCGACGACATGCAACCCGAGCCGGTGATGCGGCCCATAAGCGGGTGACCGTTTGCCACGACAAAGACGCGCTCGGCGTCGGCGATGTGGTCGACCGCGCCGGTCACCGCGACGGCACAACCGTGCTGCCGAGCGAGCGCCTGTGCGGTCACCGCAGTTTCGCCTGCGACGCCCATGCACTCGACGCCGCGGATCTCGGCGGACTCGCCCGCGAGGAACGCGACCTCGGCGGCGTTGCCGCGCACGAGTGCGACATCGACCTCGACAAGGATACGGCGAGCGGCATCGTTGCGCAGCGCAGTCGCACCCGCACCGACCGGGTCGAATACCACCGGGACACCAGCTTCGTTGGCCGCGCGACCCGCAAGAACCATGGAGTCGACGAGGCCCGGCCAGAGGGTACCGATGTTGAGCACCACGGCACCCGCCATCCGTGCGAACTCCTCGACCTCTTCGGGCGCGTGCGCCATGACCGGCAGCGCGCCGAGCGCCAGGATCGCATTCGCGGTCTCGTTCATCACCACGAAGTTGGTGATGTTGTGGATGAGCGGCTTGGCCTCGCGAATCGCCGAGAGGTGCTCGGCAGTCGAAGTGGCGTCGGGAACGGAGCGGTTCACACACATGTCGTGACTCCTCTTGTCGCGGTAAACAAAAAGGCCGCCTCCACGTGAAGACGGCCTACGAGCACTTCCCTGCGCTGGAATTACCCAGGGCGCGTCGCCGCGCCGAACAGGTTCGAACGGTCGAAGGGTGACCCCCTTCCTCTCAGCCGCATGTCCAGCAGCTCCCGTAGGCATATGCGGTTGTGCACGCATCGTAGTGTATGCGCGCACGGCGACGCAACGGGGCTACCGACCTGCTGACCGAGAGACCCTCGAGCGTGGTCCGCCCTTGGCAGTCTCGATTACCGACACGCTCGGACCCTCGATTGCCGGTTCAAGCACCACCTTCCCGTGCGCGTCGGACTTCGCGCCGACCATCTCAGCCAGTATCATGCCGCCAAGGATGAGCGCGGCACCTGCAAGTCCCGAAAGCCCGAGAGCCTCGCCGGCAAGCCAACCGAACAGACCGCCGAATGCTGGCTCGGAGATCAGGATCAGTGCGGTGCGCGCTGGCGGGATGTGTCGCTGCGCGTAGGTTTGCACTGCGAACGCCACCGCTGAGGCCAGGACGCCGGTCACAACAAGCGCGATCCAGATGCTGGTGTCGGTCGGAAGGCCCGGGCGCTCGATAGCGAGAGAAACCCCTCCGCACACCACGCCAGTCGTCGCAAGCTGCACGAGTGTTAGCGCACCCACGTCGTGATCGCGCCCGACGCTCCCGAGCACGATCATGTGCGCCGAATACGCCACCGCACACAAGAACACCCTCGTGTCGCCGGCGGTCCACCCGCCTCCGGATCCACCGGACAGCAACCACAGGCCACCGACCGCCAGCACGACACCGACCACGGTCGCCCAACCGGGTACTCGCCGTAGAAGCACGGCCTGCATCACCGGCGTGATCACCACGAACATCCCGGTGATGAAGGCAGCTTTGCTCGCGGTGGTCCCCTGGAGTCCCCAGGTCTGAAACACGTAGCCCGCGCACAGAAACGCACCGGCCACCAGTCCAACACCCACCGTCCGTGCACTGAGGCGCATGATGGACTTCGGGAACAGCACGACGAACGCCGCCACGGCTATCGCAAAGCGCAAGCCAAGGAACCCGTATACCGGGTAGAGCGCGACTGCGTCCTTCACCATGACGAAAGTCGCGCCCCAAACCATCGCGACGCCTGCTAGAGCGAACTGGATCCAGTAGCGCCTGTGGGCCGAGGCCACCCGCTATACCTCGGTTTCTGCGGGTGTGGGCGCCTTGGCAGGTATCGGCACCGGTCCTGTCACGCTCTCGGGCAACTCAAGGGACTTCGCCTCGCCCCACAGCTTCTCCAGTCGATAGAAGTCGCGCTCGGCAGGCTGGAACACGTGCACCACAACGTCGACGAAGTCGAGGAGGAGCCATTTGCCTTCCTCCCTGCCCTCGATGCCGATGGCAGGAAGCCCTGCCTGCTTGAGCTTGGACTCCACCTCGTCGGCTATCGTGCGGACCTGCCGGTCGTTGTTGCCGGTACAGATCACGAAGTAGTCGGTCACCACGAGCAGTTCGGCCACGTCGATCGCGACGATGTCGGCTGCCTTCTTGTCTGATGCGGCCTCTGCAGCCAGCAACGCGTAGTCCTTCGAATTCAGTTCGATCGCCCTCTTTCTGTCAGTCACTCGGTCGCCCCCGCGGGCGGCTTGTAGTCTTTCCCGATGATCACGATCACGTCCGCGACTTTCTGATCCGCCGGCTGCACGGTCACGACACCCGCACCAAGGACGCGTTTGATCTCCTCGCCGAGCGCTCCGTCACCGTTCTGGACGATAACCTGCGTCTTCGTGTAGTCGAACCGGTCTGCATTCTTCGTGTCCACGACACGCACACCGTTGCGAATGAGCTGCTGCGCGGCCCTTCCGGCCACGCCTGGAGTTCCCGATCCGTTGTAGATGATCGCGCGCGTCGCATTGTCGGTGTCTGATATAGAGACGCCCCACCACTGCTCGACAAGATCTGAGACCTCGGCGCGCTGCGGCTCGAAGTACGTCTGCGCCCCGAGTGTGATGGGCTTGACCGGCATCGGCACCAACGCCACACCATCGGAGGGGGCGGCATCGAGCGCCGCTATCCAGCGCTCCTTCTCCTCGGTGCCCAGGTTCGATACCGAGGTCTCGTTCATGATCCCCACCATGCTCTGGGAGGTCAGTGCCGTCTGGTACGCCTCCGGCGTGATCTCGACGTACGTGTTGAACGGCACGGTGAAGAAGTTGGTCGCCGCAGCAAGGGAGACATCGGGGCCGGCCTGGTACGAGTCGCCGATACGCTCGAATCCCTGACCCGGAACCTCGATGAACGCCGCATCGGGGATGGCGATCCCGTAGATCATCTTCTGCTCCGGGTCGACGCGAACCGCCAAGAAACCCGTCGCCGACCCGTTCTCGACAGCGATGAACAGCAGGTTCTCCTTGGCCTTCTCGAGCAAGGCCTCGGGAGAGCTCTCGCGTTGGGCCCTGCGTTCGGCATTCCAACGCGCGACCGAGTTGATACCGGTGAACACCAGGACAAACGCCAGAACGACTACCACCAGCCCCACCAGCGTCACGCCGGCCAGGTACGATGCGTCCTGAACGGCACGGCCCGCTCTGCCGGCAGCTTCTGAGATCTTCTCGCGTTTCTCGTGGACCTTGGCCTGTCGTCGGACCCTCTTCCGGGTCTTCGAGCCGCGCCGCGTCGTCCTCCATCCGCTCGGCACCGCCGGACCCGCTGTCGGGCGCTTCGCGCGCCGAGGAGGCTCATCGCGTGCGTCGCGCTCATCGTCTTCCGACTCGTCGCCTGTCAGCTCGTCGCCAGTCAGCTCCCATTCCTCTTCACGGGGGAGGTCGTTGTCGCGGTCTCGACTCATGGCGTGTCCTCGGAAACGATCGCGTTCCATGCCTCGACGGTGCCGGGGTGCAGGTGGCGACGCGTGCGGATCAGGTGGATGAGCGACGCCTCATACGCCCTCGCGTATAGCTCCGCCAAGGAGACCTCACTCGCAGCCAGACGCAGGTCATCGACGCCTTCGAACGTCCGACCAGGTTCGATGAGATCTGCCACGTAGACCACGCGGTCGAGATCGCTCATGTCCACCGCTCCGAGCGTGTGCCGCTCAATGGCGCGCACGACCTCCTTGGCAAGGCCGGGAAACTCGGCATGTACCGCCGCAGCACCCAGTCGCGCATGCAACAGGTACGGGACCGTGCGATCGATGTCGCTCACGGGAATCCCCGCAGCATTCGCTTCTTCGAGGAGTCGCTCGCGGCCGTCCTCGCGGGCCCAGTCGTGCAGCAGCCCGGCGATGCGGGCATCCTCTGCATCAACGCCATGGCGCGCGGCGAGCATCGCGGCGGTCTCGGCCACTCCGACGCAGTGGGCGAGCGCCTCAGGCCCTAGGCGACATGCGAGCACTTCGCGAGCGACCTGGTAGTCTGGGCCCGCCATGCTAGAAGGCCTCCCGGTAGAGCCGGTACTTCTCGATGTAGGCGACTACCGGCTCGGGCAAGAGATAGCGCACCGGGCGTCTCTCTGCGCGGCGCTGACGGATGTCAGTCGAGGAGATCGCGAGAGCGGGCACCTCGATGAACTCTATGCGCAGCTGCTGGAGTGTTTCCGCGTGCTGCTCTCGGGCGGCATCCAGGTCGTATCCGGGCCGCGTTGCCGCGATGAACGTGCACAACCCGGCGAACGCCTCTGCATCCTTCCAGGTCACTATCTCCCATACCGCGTCGGCGCCCGTGATGAAGAAGAGCTCCGTGCCCGGCCCCGACGCATCGCGCATCGCTTTGAGCGTGTCGACAGTGTAGGTTGTGCCCGGACGCTCGATCTCCATGCGCGAGACTTCGAAATCCGGGTTTGCCGCCGTAGCGATAACGGTCATGAGATATCGATGCTCTGCGGACGTGACCTGCTGGTGCGTCTTGCGCGCGGGCTGACCGGTGGGCATGAAGACGACCTTGTCCAGGTTGAACTGGACGAGGGCCTCTTCGGCCGTCACCAGATGGCCGAAGTGAATGGGATCGAACGTCCCACCCATTATGCCGAGGCGCGCCTTCGTTCTCACTCCCTGATCTGTCCGCTCCCCATAAGGACGAACTTCGTCGACGTCAGCGCATCGAGTCCCATCGGGCCGCGCGCGTGAAGCTTCTGGGTCGAGATTCCGATCTCAGCACCCATGCCGAACTCGCCGCCATCCGTGAAACGTGTCGAAGCGTTCACGTAGACCGCTGCAGCGTCAACCTCGCGCAGAAAGCGCTGGGCTGCCGAGTAGTCCCCGGTGACTATCGCTTCACTGTGCTTCGTGCCGTACTTGTTCACATGGTTGATGGCCTCGTCGAGTCCCGACACGACCTTCACGGCTATCTTGAGGTCGAGATACTCCGTCGCCCAGTCCTCCTCGGTCGCAGGCTCTACGCGCATCACGGCCCCGAGCGATCGAGCCGCCTCGTCAGCGTGGATCTTGACGCCCTTCTCCTCTAGCTCCCTCAGGATGGGCGGCAGCACCTGCTGGTAGATCTCCTCGTCGATCAGCAGCGACTCTGCCGCGTTGCACACTCCCGGACGCTGCGTCTTGGCGTTGACGACGATGCGCCGCGCCATCTCCGGATCGGCCGCGCTGTGAATGTAGACGTGACAGTTGCCAACACCGGTCTCGATCACCGGGACCTTCGCGTTCTGCACCACGCTTTGGATAAGACCCGCCCCGCCCCGGGGAATGAGCACGTCAATGTATCCGTGCAGCCCCATGAGCTCCTCGGCGGCCTCACGCTCGGTCGATTCGACGGACTGGATGCAACCATCGGGCATCCCCGCTGCCGTCGCCGAGTTGGCGAGCACGCGCGTGAGCGCAAGGCAGCTCTGGATCGCGAGGGACCCACCGCGCAGGATCACCGCATTCGCGGTCTTGATGCACAATCCGGCAGCATCGACGGTCACGTTCGGACGCGCCTCGAAGATCATCGCCACCACGCCGAGGGGCACGCGGACCTGTGTGAGCTGGATGCCATTGGGGAGCGTATGTCCCTCCACGACCTCGCCGATGGGATCGGGCAGCAGCGAGAGCGCCTTGAGCGCCTCCGACATCGACTTGATACGTGCCGGGTTCAACTCGAGGCGATCGAGGAGCGGCGCCGGGGTGTTCTTGGCCCGCGCTGCCTCCATATCGCGCCCGTTGGCGGCCAGAATCTCATCCTGGTTGTGAGTCAGCGCGTGCGACATGGCCAAGAGTGCGCGATTGCGCTGCTCCGAGGAGGTAGTCCCCAGTCGCTGCGCCGCCTCCCGCGCTCTCGTCGCCAGCGTCAAGACTTCCGACATCGCAATCCCCTATCCGCGTTGCGTACGTGCAGGTCCGTCTACAGAATCACCAGGTGGTCCCTGTGAATCACTTCCTTGCCCGCGACCTGCGGCAACAACTCCGTGATCTGGGAGCTCTTCAGCCCCTTGACACGTTCCAGATCTGCCGAGGACAGAGCGGTCAGACCGCGTGCGATGACGCTGCCGCTACGGTCTTTCAATACTATCGCATCGCCGACATCGAAGCTTCCCGCTACCGCTACGACACCCGCAGGCAGAAGGCTCTTGCCCCGCTGGCAGAGCGCCTCTTTGGCCCCGTCGTCGACGGTGACCTCACCGCGGGGACGCTGCCCGAGCGCGATCCAAAGCTTGCGTGCCCCGAGCTGCGCCGCGCCACCGGCGAAGTACGTCCCGACCGGCTTGCCGTCCGCTGCATCAACGATAACGTTCGGGCGTCGCCCATCGCACACAACCGTCGGGATGCCGGCCTTCATGAGCACCTTGGCCGCCTCCACCTTCGTGAGCATCCCTCCCGAGCCCACGATAGACCCTGCCCCGCCGGCCGCCGCGACGACCTGCTCCGTGAGTTCCTCCACGTGCTCGAGCAGCCGGGCCTCCTCGTCGAGACGCGGGTCGGCATCGTAGAGCCCTTCGATATCGGTGAGTAGCACGACCAGATCGGCCTTCGTCATGGTCGCCACGAGGGCTGCAAGCGTGTCGTTGTCCCCGAACTTGATCTCGTCCACCGCAACCGTGTCGTTCTCGTTGACGATCGGTACCACATCGAGAGCCATGAGTCGCTCGAGAGTGTCACGGGCATGCAGATACGCCTGGCGGTGCGCCGTGTCGTGCCGCGTGAGAAGAACCTGGCCGACAGGCACGTCCTGCGCCGCGAACAGCGCTGCATACATGCCGAGGACCTGAACCTGTCCGACAGATGCCGCAGCCTGAAGAGTGGGCATGTCGGACGGACGCGACCCCATCCCGAGCACCTCAACGCCCGCAGCAATCGCGCCGGACGTCACAATGATCACCTTGGCACCGCCCGAGCGCAGACGCGCCACCTGCCCGACGAGAGTCTCGACGTACGCGCGGTCAAGACCGCCGTCGGCGGCGGTCAAGATCGAACTGCCGATCTTGATCACGATGCGTTCCATGTTGCTCACCCGTCGTCTCCCGCCTTGTCGGGCTCATCCTCTATGTAGGCCACCTCGGGGTCCACTGCAAGAGCTCCTTGGAACTCAAACGTGGCTCCCGCAATAGTTATCTCGTCGCCATCGAACGCGCCAGCATCCTCGAGCGCCTGCTCGACGCCAGCCTTGACAAGGCGCTTCTGCAGGTGAGCCAAGGCCTCCTCATTCCCGATCTCGGTCATGATGACCATTCGCTCGATACCCCGACCCTTCACCTCGAACGCGTGGGCACCGGTCCGCACGACGGCGAAGCCTCGCTCTTCACGTGGCTCGTGGATGTAGCGGGCCTGGTGCGGCTCGGATGCCGCCTGCGCCACGGCCTGCTCGCGAAGCTCATGAACGCGCTCGGCGACGGCACGCGATAGCTGATCGATTGCTGCACCGGTAGCGGCAGAAACCTCGAAGTAGAGCAACTCACGCTCCTCGGCCCACGCGTGTACACGCGCCGAAGCCTCTTGCACTCCGGGCACATCGGCCTTGTTGCCCACCATGATCTGCGGGCGATCAGCAAGGTCGGTCGCGTGTGCGGCAAGCTCGCCATTGATGACATCGATGTCATCTACGCAGTCACGCTGCTCGTATCCTCCCGTGAGATCGACCACGTGAATGATCAGTGCCGTCCGCTCGATATGCCGAAGAAAGGCATGTCCGAGACCTTTGCCCTCACTCGCGCCCTCTATGAGTCCCGGCACATCGGCCACGACGAACGAGCGATTGCCGGCGCGCACCACGCCCAGGTTCGGCACGAGCGTCGTGAAGGGGTAGTCGGCGATCTTGGGACGTGCAGCGCTCATGCACGCAATCAGCGACGACTTGCCCACACTGGGCAAGCCGACAAGCGCCGCGTCGGCCAGCAGCTTGAGCTCGAGCGAGATCCACCGCTCCTCGGCAGGTTCCCCAAGCTCCGCGAATGCAGGAGCACGCCTGGTAGGTGTCACGAAATGGGGGTTGCCGCGGCCACCGCGTCCGCCGCGCGCCACGACCACTCGCTGATCCTGATCCGTGAGGTCGGCGATGAGTTCGCCCGTCTCGGCGTCGCGCACCACCGTGCCGAGCGGAACGGTCAGCAGAAGGTCATCACCACTCGAACCGTGACGCACGGCGCCCTTGCCGTGATGGCCGCGCTCGGCCTTGTAGTGGCGCTTGTAGTGGTAGTCGAGCAGCGTCGATACCGCGCCGTCGGCGACCAGAACGATGTCGCCTCCCCGTCCACCATCGCCGCCGTCCGGCCCGCCTTTTGGAACGTACGCTTCTCGACGGAAGGACTTGCAGCCCGCTCCGCCGTTGCCAGCCTTCGCACTTATCTTTGCTTCATCAACGAACATTGTGCTCCCTAAGCGTAAAGACCCCCCGCTCCTGTGGAGCGAGGGGCCCGTCAAGCGTTCCTCGAGAGAGGGCCCTAGCCCTCGATCGGTCGGACGTGCACCCGACGGTCTTTCCCGTGAGTGAAGTCCACAACACCGTCCGCCTTGGCGAACAGGGTGTCGTCCTTGCCGATACCGACGTTCTCGCCAGGCTTGAGCCGCGTGCCGCGCTGCCGCACGATGATCGAGCCTGCGGTCACGACCTGACCGGCGAAGCGCTTCACACCAAGTCGCTGTGCGGCCGAATCGCGACCGTTCTTGGTGCTGCCTAGACCCTTCTTATGAGCCATGACTCGCTACCTGCTTTCGTGAAAAACGGGGACGCCGGGCCTTACCCTCGTCCGACTACCCTTCGTACTTCTTGGCGTGAACGCCGCAGTACTTGGAGCCTTCCTTCGCCTTGTTGGCGCAGCGCTCGCCGCTGGCCTTCACGGCGGCGCACTGACTCTCAGCGACCTCAGTCAGGGCCAGCTTCTCGGCGGTCTTGGGCGCGGCCTCTACCTTGGGGGCCTTCTCGACCTTGGGAGCGACCTCTGCCTTCGGTGCGGCCTTGGACGGCGCCTTGTGAACAGCCTTCGCGACCCTCGTGCCTCCGCCAGCAGCGACGATGTCCGTCACCAAGATGCGGGTCTGCTGCTGCCGGTGGCCCTTCAGACGCTTGTAGCCCTTGCGTTTCTTGAACTTGAACACTACCGCCTTCTCGCCCTTGAAGTGCTCGACGACCTCGGCGGTCACAGTTGCAGCGGTCAGTGCAGCAGGATCGGTGGTGATCTCATCACCATCGGCCACGAATAGGACGTCAAGAGCAACGGTATCGCCGACTTCTGCATCGATCTTCTCGACAACGGCGACGGTGCCCTTTTCGACCTTGAGCTGCTTTCCGCCGGTAGAAACCACAGCGTACATCTGGAAACCTCTCACTCGCGTGTGTGCGCAAGGGGGTACTCTAGCATACGGCCTGACCAGCGTCAACGCTATTCGAACGCGCGTTGGACAGCTCCTGCCCTACCCTCGATGAGCACTCGCACCTCGGTGGGACCACACTCTCCATCGGCCACAATGGCGACTTGCCTGCCAGTCGACGATCTGAGCGCAGCGATGACGTTCTGACCTGGGGCCATGACGAACTCGTAGGTCTCGGGATTGAGGCCGAATAGATACGCGGGCGACTTGCCCGCGGCAAGAATCTCACGCATCCGGCGTTCGACTGCGATCTTGCGTGTGGTTGTCGAAAGCACCCTGCCCTCCCCGGCACAACAGGGACAAGGTTCTGTCAGGATGCCGTAGAGCCCGTCCGTCACATTCTTCCGGGTCATCTCCACCAGCCCGAGGCGAGATATCTCTGTCACACGAGTCTTCGTGCGGTCGCGCTCGAGAGCCAAGGTCAGCCGCTGCATGACCTCGGCACGATGGAACTGGTCCTCCATGTCGATGAAGTCGATCACGATGATGCCGCCGAGATCGCGCAGCCGCAGCTGGCGCACCACCTCCTCGGCAGCCTCCAAGTTCGTGCGCACTATCGTGTCTTCGAGGTTCTTGCGCCCGACGAACTTGCCTGTGTTGACGTCGATAGCCGTCAGCGCCTCTGTCTTGTCTACCGTGATGTGACCGCCTGACGACAGGCGTACGGTTCTCCGCAACGCCGATTCGATAGCGGGCTGCAACCGGTAGCTGTCGAACAGCGGTGTATGTTCACGGTACAACGACACGCGCCGCACCAGCTGGGGCGAGGTCTTCTTCAGGAACGAGACCACCTTCTCGAACACGGACTTGTCGTCGACGATGAGTCGTTTGAAGTCCTCGGAGAAGACGTCTCGTACGAGGCGCAAGGCAAGATCCATCTCCGTGTAGATGACCTCCGGGGCAAGACCCTCCCGGGACTGATGATCCACCCGTTTCCAGAGCCTCAACAAGAAGTCCAGGTCCGAGACGAGATCCTTCTCGCTGGCACCGGTGGCTACCGTCCGGACGATGACACCCAGCCCGTCGGGCACGTGTCCGGCTACCGAGGAGTGAAGTCTGTCGCGCTCCTCGTCGCTGATCTTCCGCGAAACCCCCACGAAGTCCGAGAACGGCATCAGCACAAGGAAGCGCCCCGGCAGCGTGACTTCAGTCGTGATGCGTGCGCCCTTGGTGCCCATCGGATCCTTCAGGACCTGCACCATGATCTGCTGGCCGGGCTTGAGAAGCGATTGGATGTCCCTGCGCGGGACACCGTCCACGCCTTCAGGGGTCACGACCTCATCGACATACAGGAAGGCGTTCTTCTCAAGGCCGATGTCCACGAAGGCCGCCTGCATGCCCGGCAGGACGTCCTTCACCTTGCCGAGGTAGACGTTGCCGACCACGGATCGCTTCGGGCGTTCGATATAGAGTTCGACCAGCTCCCGATCCTCGAGAAGCGCTACACGCGTCTCGTTAGAATCGTGCGAGATCAGCATCTCGCGAAGGACCTCGGCCACGCGCACTCCCGTCAGATGGGACGCAGCAACCGACCCTCCTCTTCTATGAGGATGTCGGTGCGCGCCACATGGATGGCGGCGTGTGGAATGCCGAGCCGGGAGAGCGCTTCTCGAATGAGAGCCTCAGGGCGAAGGGAGCCTTCCTGTCCCATGCGAGTCATCATGTCGATGACGGCCCCGTCGTCCTGCAACCGCACGCGCGTCTCCTTCGGGAGACATTGCGCGAGGTCGAAAACCTTGGTCTTGCCTTTGTGCTCTACTTCGAGTGTTCCACCCGCCACGACGTCGTCCAACGCCGCCTGCAGCGACTCCCTATCGGCTCCTTCCGGATCGACTGACAACTCGTACACCCCTACGTTACACGCCGCGGAAAGCGACGGCAACGTACCCGCGACATAACGCATCTCGGCAGGCGCGAGGTCGGGCGGCGTCGACGCCACGAGCCTGGCCAGTGTCTCCTCGGCAGGTACGTACTCGCGAAGCCACAGGTCGAAGTACTCGCGCTCGCCCAATGTGCCCACCGGCAGTGCAGGCCCGAACGCAAGCTTCATGTGCGGGTTGAACCCCCGCGTGAGCGCGTATGGAAGAGCCGCCCGGCGCACCGCGCGCTCGGTCGCCCGCATGACTTCGAGGTGCGACAGATAGCGCAGACGCCCGCGCTTGTGGAAGCACGCACGAAGCCTGAACTCACCCGGAGCCACGGCGCTCACCTCCGAGGCGAACCTCGACGCCCAGGTCCTGGCACACATCGCACCCCGTGCACCCGTCGAAACTGCAGTCAGGCGTCGTGACCCCTTCGAGCGAGCGCGCTAGCTCGCGACGAAGGTAGGTCTCACTGACGCCCGTGGAGATGTGCGACCACGGCAGCGGACTTCCTGGCTCGAAGCTCCGGGTGGCTATCTCATCCGGATCGAGCCCCGCCAAGGAGAACGCCTCCCGCCACCGGTGCAAGTCGAATCGCTCGGTCCAGGCGTCGAAACGAGCCCCGCTCTTCCATGCAGCTTCGATGGCGTCCGCGATGTCACGACCGCCGCGAGCCATCGCGCCTTCGAGGAGCGAGACCTCCGGGTCGTGCCACGAGAGCTCCACGCCCCCTTTGCGCGGCACCGATTCCCGAAGCACGGCCTGCTTGCGCACGATCTCCTCGTAGGCCACCTGACCGGCCCACTGGAACGGGGTATGGGCCTTGGGCACAAACGTGGAAACGGATACGCCTATGCGAATCGCACCACGCTGGTCTTTCGGCGTCGCCTCGCGGGCCGCATACAGCACGCGCCGCACGAGCTTGCCGATTCCGGCGATGTCGTCATCGGTCTCGGTCGGAAGGCCGATCATGAAGTAGAGCTTCACGCGACGCCAGCCAGCGGCGAAAGCACGCTCGACGGTGGAAATCAGGTCCTCCTCGGTCACATTCTTGTTGATGACGTCCCGCAAACGTTGCGTCCCGGCTTCGGGGGCGAACGTCAGGCCCGTCTTGCGCCCGCCCGCGATGAGGCGGGCCATCTCGATGGAGAACGCATCGACACGCAGGCTCGGCAATGAGATCGACACACCCGTACCCTCGAGTCGACGCGACATCCGCCTCAGGACATCCCCCAGTTGCGAGTGATCGGTCGTCGACAACGAGGTGAGTGACACCTCGTCGTACCCGGTGCAGCGCAGCCCTTCCATCGCGTCACGCACGATCGTGTCCGCCGAGCGCTCGCGCACGGGACGATAGATCATGCCCGCCTGGCAGAATCGGCATCCGCGTGTACACCCGCGCAGGACCTCGACCCCGACCCGGTCATGTACGACATCCATATAGGGAACGACCGGACACACGGGCGGGCGATGGGCGTCCATGTCCGCCACGACACGCTTGTCGATGACTGCGGGCGCTCCCGCGACCGGTGACACGAACGCTCCTCCGTCGCCTGGGCCGTCCACTGCGCCATACAGGGACGGAACGTACACGCCGACAACGCGGGACAGGTCGCGAAGGGCTTCCACACGCCCGGCACCGCGGGCCTTCGCGGCCCTGTGGACTGCCACGATCTCAGCCGCAGCTTCCTCGCCCTCGCCGATCAGGATGGCGTCGAAGAACGCCGCCACGGGCTCGGGGTTGAACGCGCACGGCCCGCCCCCGACAACGATCGGGCCGTTCTCACCACGGTCTGTTGCCCGCAGCGCAATCCCGGATAGATCGAGTATCTCGAGGATATTGGTGTAGGTCAGCTCATAGGGCAACGTGATGCCGACGAGGTCGAACTCGCGCAGCGGTGTTGCCGACTCCAAGGACGTGAGCGGAAGCCCGGCATCCCGCAGGGCATCGGCCATGTCGATCCAGGGTACATAGCAGCGTTCCGCCGACACGCCGTCGAGAGTGCCGAGCTTCTCATAGAGAATGGCAAGCGCGGAGTTCGCCATGCCGATCTCGTAGGCATCGGGATACAGAAGCGCCACGCGGTAGTCTTGCGGTTCGGGACGGCGCGCGCCCCATTCCGAGTCGATGTAGCGTACCGGACGCTCGACGTGCCCGAAGAGCCGCTCGATCCGTTCCCAGAAGCTATGCGTCACCGGCAAACGTCTCCTCGGCGGGGACGGAAGCATCGACGATAGCGGGCGTTTGTCCTGCCTTTGGCCGCTGGGTCCGTTCGCGAATGCTGGCTGTGACCTGCCCTTTCATGCGTTCGAAGCGCTCGGTCAGCCCAGAAGTATCCGCGCTGCCTTCGAAGTACGACACAACCGCATAGCCCATCGCGAGTGTGCCCGTCGCCCCGATTCCGCCTTTGACCGCCCACCCGAAACCGGGGACGAAGGACAGGAACTGCCGTGCTACCCCGCGCATCACGAACCCGCCACCGATGACAGCCGCAAGCTCGCGCCAGCGCTCGACACCGAGCTTCTCCCCGTATGCCGCAGCGACTTGAAGCAGCATCTTGGTCTGGTTAGCGGTCATGAGCGGCATGTCCGCGCCGGGAATCACCGCGACCGCGCCGATAAGGCCGTTCTGGAGCGCCGTGGCCTTCACCGCCTCGATCGCCACCGCCCGCCGCATGAACGTGAAGTTGTGAGCGAGAGCGAGGCGCTTGGCAGGAATGCGATCGACGAGCCACTCGCCCAGCTTCTCATCGACGAGCTCCTCGGAGTCTGTCGATACCAGCGTGTCGCGGTACGGATGGCCGAGGACGTCCGCCACGGGCCCGATCTCCTCGGAAAGCGCGATCACCACGGTCGGTACCGCCCGTTCGCGCGCAGTCTCGAGCTGCTGCGCAATGCCGGTCCGCCCCGAGCCCACGACCGCAACAAGCACGTCGGCCGCGGGGTCGACAAGCAGCTCCACCCCCGGCTCCACTACCTCGATATGCAGTCGCGCACCCGCTGTGAAGGGGTGAAGCCGGTCGCGAACAACCTCGACAAGCTCATCGGGTGCATCAAGCTCGACGAAGACGGCGATGCGCACGGTCTTCTCCCGGGTCTCCTGGATCTTGGAGCCGGCTTTCACGAGGTCGCGCACGTCGATTGGAAGTCGCACGAATGGCACTCTCCTTGGCAGATATCACGTGCCGTAGCGTCGGGACCACACTGACAGAAGCATACCCGTTGCCGCCAGGTTGGTGACCATGAACGAACTGCCGAAGCTCATGAACGGCAGTGGGATGCCTGTGATGGGCATGAGTCCGATCGTCATGCCGACGTTCTCGAGGACCTGGAACGTCCACATCGCGATCACGCCCGCTACGATCAGCGAGCCGAGCAGGTCACGCGAGGATACAGCGATCTCGAGCGCCATTATGAGCAGGGCCAGATACAGGCCAAGGAGTACCACCGCTCCAGCGAAGCCTAGCTCCTCACCGAGCACCGCGAAGATGAAGTCAGTGTGCCTCTCGGGCAGGAAGTTCAAGTTGCCTTGCGTACCGGAGCCAAGCCCCTTGCCGGTGATTTCACCCGAACCGATGGCGATCTTGGCCTGTTTGAGGTTGTAGCCCGCGCCGAGCGGATCGCGCGTAGGGTCGACGAACACCATCAGCCGGTCCTTCTGGTACTGCTTGACGAGTACATCCTTCCCGGCTGCACGGTCCGCCACGTTGTCGATGCCGACGATCGCAGCCACGAGCAGCACCGCGGTCAACCCGAATACGGCGAACCAGCGCGGCTTGAGCCCACCGATCAAGAACATGCCTGAAGCGATCGCGATAAATACCATGCCGGTTCCCAGGTCGGGTTGCAGCAAGATCAGCCCAAGCGGCAACGCGAGATAGCCCATCACCCGCGCAACGTCACGGGGACGCTCGATGAACCCTTTGTACTGGGATATCACGATCGCCATGATCACGATCGTGACCAGTTTGGCCGGCTCGGAGGGCTGGAAGAGCCGCAGGCCCCCTATGGCCAGCCAGGACGTCGCACCACCGGCCTCGTAGCCGAGACCAGGAATGCGCGGGCTCAAGATCAGCAGTGCGTCGAACAGGACTAGGGGTCCAAGCCAACCCTGGAGCTTCGTGTAGTCGATCAGCCACAAGAAGACCAGCGGTACCAGGCCGATGAGCACACCGATGATGTGGCGCAGGAACAGCGCCCGACCCGAACTCATGTCCGAGGTGGCAGACTGCACCATCACACTCCCGTACAGAGTCAGAAGCGCCGCGAACAGCAGAAGCGGCACGTTGACCCAGCCGGCGAGAGTGTGTCCGCGTATGCGCACCATCGGCTACCTCGACAAGTCCGTGGCGGTCACGTGCTCAACGGGGAGTCCGAGAAGCGATGCGAGAATCTCCCTCGCCGCCGGACCAGCGACCGAACCGCCGTGGCCACCCTGCTCGATGATGACCGCCACCGCGTAGCGGGGCTTGTTCGCCGGCGCGTATGCCGCAAACAACGCGTAGTCGTCCTTGCCAGTGACCTGCGCCGTACCGGTCTTGCCGGCCACTGTCTCGCCGAAACCCCGGAACGCTTCCGCGCCAGTGCCAGACTCGGTCACATCGATGAGACCGCGTCTCATCACCGCCAGATTGGCCGAGGAGACCTTCACCTTGTGCAACACTTCGGGCTCGACCGTCCGCGCTACTTCGCCCTTCGTGTCGAGCACCTGCTCGAGGATGTGCGGCTGCATCACTTTGCCGCCGTTGGCGACGCCCGCATAGGCGGAAGCGAGCTGCAGGGGGGTCACAAGCAGGTCTCCTTGGCCGATGGCGATATTGACCGTGTCTCCGGGAAGCCACTTCTGGAACTCGGGGTAGTTCTCGTTGAACTTCTTCTTCCATGCGGCATCGGGCACACGACCGCCGACCTCGCCCGGCAAGTCGATCCCCAACTTCTCGCCGAAGCCGAACTCCCTGGAGAACTTCTGCAGCTTTTCGTCCTTCTGCTTGTAGAACTCGTAGCCGATCTCGTAGAAGACCGTGTCGCACGAATCCACGATGCCCTGGTGAAAGCTGATCGTCCCGTGGCCGGACTTCTTCCAGCACCACTTCGGCCACTGCTCGCCCATCTCGGTCCACTTCCCGGGGCAGTAGAACTGCGTCCACTCACTCGCCACGCCATGCGACAGCCCGGCAAGCCCGGTGAACGCCTTGAAGGTCGAAGCCGGAGGGTAGAGCGCCATCACAGCCCGATTGGTGAGCGGGTACTCTGAATCCTTAGCGTTTAGCTTCTTCCAGTTCTTCTCGGATATCCCGCCAAGGAATAGCGTCGGGTCGTAGGAGGGGGCGCTCGCCATCGCAAGAACCTCGCCGGTCTTGACGTCCACGACGACGGCCGCACCCGCGCGAGCACTGGTGAACTTGTCTTTGTGGGCGTCCTCGAATGCGTTCTGCAGGGCTTGTTCGGCGACCTTCTGCACCTCGGAGTCAATGGTAAGCACGATGTCGCTGCCAGGAATGGGCTCGCCCTCTTCGATGATCTGCTGGGGTATCCCCTTGGCGTCGACCTCCATGCGGCGATAGCCCTTGTCACCTTGGAGGACTGACTCGAATTCGAGCTCCGCGCCGGTCTTCCCAACCTGGTCCCCGAGCGCATATCCCTCGAATTTCGGCTGGTCTACCTGCTCTTCGGATATCTCTCCGGTGTAGCCGAGCACGTGCGCCGCGAGTTTGCCCTGTGGATACTCCCGCACTGCCAGCACTTGCACCTCGACCCCGGGGAACTGCGACTCATGCTCGGCGAGGTAGCTCACAACCTCGTTCGAGGCATCGATGGCGACGATGCGCGGGCGCAAGGCCGCTTCCCGCTTCGACGCGACACTGGCAACGACCTCTTCAAGCGGCATGTCGAGCAACGTCGATAGCCGGTACAGCATCTCGGTGTCCTCAAGTGCCGTTGGCGAGACCGACACGGCACGCGTCGGCCGGTTGGTGACGAGCGGGACCCCGTTCCGATCGAGAATGCGGCCGCGCGGCGCGTCGAGGGATATCTCGCGAATCCGATTGTTCTCGGCAAGAGCGGTGTACTCGCGACCCGAAATCACCTGGATGCTCCACAGACGCACGAACAGCACGCCGAGTACGAGCAGCACGACGATGCCGAGTGTGGCGAATCGCCCCTTCAACTGCTCGCGGAATGTCGACATGATGCGGCTCCTAGACGGAGAGAATGGTATTGCGTCTGCGCATCGTGCGCGCATGTCCGTCACGACACACGGGGAGGGTGCCTACGCCAGACGGCGGAATGTCTGCATCGGCCGGTCCCTGCGCAAGAGCCGGGCCAACCACGGGTAGATCAGCAGAGCCAAGGCCCCATTGTACACCGCGCCCGGCAGCATCACGTGCCCAAGCATCGCCCAGAACGGCGCACCCGAGCCAAGGAGCATGAGCACAAGCCCGTACGATACCTCGGCAACCAGACCGCCGAAGAACACGACCGTCGTCGGCAGAAGCCAGCCCTCTGCGAACATGTTGGCCTGGAGCGATCCGGTCACATGTCCAACGATGGCGAGCACAAGCGCCATCGGACCGATTGGACCACTGCCCAGCAGGTCGAACGCCAGCCCGGCCGCAAAGCCGGCGGATGCACCAGAACGCGGACCTTCCACGAGTGCAAGCGTCACCACGACGAGTAGCAGCAGGTTCGGCACGATGCCACCGATGGCGATGTAGGGCGCGATGGCGACCTGCAAGAGGGCAGCGCCAAGGATCGCGACTATCGCGGGAATCGCTTTGTTGTTCACTCGCCACCTCCAACGTCGGCCGTCGGAGGTGCACCGACGAGTACGATGACTTCTTCGATGCCCGAAATACGTGAGGATGGCCGCACGACAACGTGCTGGTACAGGTCGTTGGCGGCCAACTGCACGTCGGAGACCTCTCCGACAATCAGCCCCTTTGGATAGACGCCTCCCATTCCTGACGTCAGAACCACATCGCCTACGACCACAGTGGACTCACGGCTGACGTACTCCATGGACAGCGCACCGTCGATCGATCCACGAACGACACCGTCAGCACGCGTGGACTGGATGAGTGCGGCGACACCACTGCGCTGATCGGTGATCAGCCGGACTTTCGCACTATAGGCAGTCACATCGATCGTCTGGCCAAGGAGCCCCTGCGCGCCCAGGATAGGCATCCCGATATCCACGCCGTCCGCCGAGCCGCGGTCGATGGTGATCACGCCCTCCCACGCGCTCGCCGGGCGGCCAATGACGCGGGCGCCAAGACCCTCGAGCTTCCGCGCCTCGATGAAGCCGACAAGTTCACGGAGGCGCTCGTTTTCGAGTCGAGCCTCCTCAAGCTCTGCAACGCTGGAACGCAATTCAGCGTTCTGTGTCTTGAGAGTGTTGTACTCGTCCCTGGAAACGCTCAGACCGCTGAACCACTCGCCCGTGGCCCTAAGCGGACTGGTGGCCCACTCCCCTACTGCGGAGACCGGGGCCGTGAGCGCTTCGGTTCCGCGCCTGGCCCGATGCAGCAAGCCATTGTCGCCTTCGCGGTAGTAGACAGTAGTGATGATGAGCGAAACGACTACGAGCGCAGCGAGCAATGCGTTCGTACCACCCGATCTCTCAGGTTGGGGTAGCTTCATCGCCACGCGATCACTCTCATCGGGCGCCGGTCAGAACCTTCTTGAGCGCGTCGATCTCCTCGAGAGCCATCGCTGAACCGTCAACGACGTTGGTCAATGCATTCTCGGAGACGTGCACCGGCATGCCAGTCTCGTGCTTGAGTCTCTCGTCAAGTCCACGGAGTAGTGAGCCACCGCCCGTGAGAACGATGCCGTATTCCATCAGGTCGCTCGCAAGCTCGGGCGGTGTCTGCTCGAGCGTGGCCTTCACGGCCGCAACGATCGCATGCAATGGTTCCTCAAGGGCCTCACGGATCTCCTCGGACTCCATCGTGATCGTGCGCGGCAGCCCGGTCAGTAGGTCGCGTCCGCGCACTTCTACGTCCACTTCCTCGAGCAGCGGCCAGGCCGATCCGATCTCGAACTTGATCTCCTCGGCCGTACGCTCACCCACGAGCACGTTGTAGACGCGCTTCACATGGGCGATGACTGCTTCGTCGAACTCATCGCCCGCGATTCGGATCGACTGCGCGCAGACTATGCCGCCGAGCGAGATGACGGCGACCTCGGTCGTGCCGCCTCCGATGTCGACGACCATGTTGCCCGTCGGCTCTTGGATCGGCAACCCGGCACCGATCGCTGCGGCCATCGGCTCCTCGATGAGGTAGGCCTGGCGCGCACCGGCCTGCATGGTGGCCTCGAAAACCGCACGCTTCTCGACCTCGGTCACCCCCGAGGGCACGCAAACGACCACGCGGGGCTTGGGCTGCCACGGGAAGCGCTTGATCCGTGTCTTGTTTATGAAGTACCGAAGCATCGATTCGGTGACCTCGAAGTCAGCGATGACGCCATCCTTGAGCGGACGGATCGCGACGATACTGCCGGGCGTACGACCGAGCATGCGCTTGGCTTCGATTCCTACGGCCAGAACACGCTTGGTGTCCTTCTCGACAGCGACGACGGACGGCTCTATGAGAACGATTCCGCGACCGCGGACCGAGACAAGAGTGTTGGCTGTTCCAAGGTCGACGGCCATGTCGCCGCCCCACGAGTTGAAGAACATGTCGATAAGCGACAAGTCGCTCGCTCCTTCCACATCAACGCCCGGACACGCCACACGGCCCATCCGGAGCGCAGCGCTCATGCATGACAAAACCGACCCCTCGGGCCCATGCCCGGCGGCCGTGCATGCAAATCTGGACAAGTGTAGCACAGGGAACCGTGCGCGAATCCCCAACGAAACGGCAACATCCGCAGGTAGAAGGGTATATGACGGGTCTGGCCTACATGAGTCCGAGATCACGTAGACTCGAGTGCTCCCCACCGTCGCCGATGACGACGTGGTCGAGAACTTCTATGCCAAGGACGTCGCCCGCCTTGACGAGCCGACGCGTCAGCTGAATGTCGGCGCCGGACGGTGTCGAGTCGCCGCTCGGATGGTTGTGCACCACCACCATCGAGGCTGCCGACGCCCTGACCGCCTCCTTGAAGAGCTCCCGCGGATGGACGATCGATGCATTCAGGCTCCCTACTGATACTTCGACCATCTTGAGCAGGTGGTTCTTCGTGCTCAACGCAAGCGCCCAGAAGTGTTCTCGGTCCGCCCCGCGCATCTGCGGCCAGCACAGTGCCACGACGTCTTCGGGTGTAGAGATCGTCGTGCGGCGACCGCCCCGCCAGGCCGACGCGCGACGGCTCACCTCCAGGCAGGCCAGGAATCTCGCGGCGGCAGCCGGGCCCACCCCAGGGACCGCACAGAGCTCCTCGGCACTTACCCTCCAGAAGGCATCCGGAACCGGGTGTGCCTCAAGAATCGCCCGCCCGCAGGCTTCATCGCTCTCGCCGATCATCACGGCAAACAGTCCCGCGTCGGACACAACATCTGACCTGCCGGACAACACCATCTTCCGAGGGTCACTCGACCCTCCGACAAGGCGTGGCGCCATGCCCGCCCACCTCCTACCTACTTGCGACCGACACCGTCTGGAGGGGTACGCGGGAGAGGAGAAGGCGGGCGGAGTACCCGATGAGAAGCCCGGTGGGAAGGCTTAGGGCAAGGGACACCGGAGCGAGGAGTAGCGGAGCTGCAGACGAAACCAAAACCGTGGCAGCACAGAGCTGTGCGATCACGTGCGCCGAGGAACCGGCCAGTGACCATCCGATCATGGAGTATCGATCGCCTCGGGACGCGATGGCGCTCATCACGCCCCACGCCGCCAACGCTCCGACAGCCGACAACACGCTTGCAGGACCACCAAGCGCCCCCGTCGCCAGTCCGACCAGTAGGACGCGACCGAGTGAGACCGCAAGCGCACGCGCAGGTCCTACGGTCACAAGCGCTAGCACGATGGCTATGTTCGCGAGCCCCAATCGCATTCCTGGGACCGGAAGCGGAGGCAGCAGCACGACCTCGAGATAGCCAAGCGTTGCCGCCATCGCCATCAGAAGGCCGGTCGCCGCGGTCAGCGACGATGTGGCATCAGTGCGATACCGCATCGAGACCGCCTTCCGAGCCGTTGCCGGAAGTCATCACTGCACTCACGCCATTTGGCGCACAGACGACCGGTCGTCCTGGTCGCACAACGCGTTCACGCACGCACGTCTGATCGGGACAGTCGGACTCCACGCAGACAAGCTGCGCACCGATCACCTCGAACACCACATCGCCCCGCACACCCGGCACGACGTAGCGTCCGGGTTCTGAAAGGGAAACCTCGCTGCGACCGGCGGGTCCACTGATCAGCACGGTATCGCTGTTCCTTGCAGCGTAGGTCACCGCAGGGACCGACAGCACGGTCACGAGAACGAGTACGAGAAGGAGTCTGAGGTCTGCGCGCGTCATGAGGTCACACCCCTGTGGGCACTGCCTCTTCGGTCTGCGTGAAGCCGTCGACTTTCGGTCCCCGGCCATCGAGGCGAGCAGCGGGAAGAATCGCCTCTCGTCCTGTGAGGTCGATGCATTCCTGCGGACACACGCGAACACACTCGCCGCAACCCGTGCACTTCTCGTAGTCCACGACCGCCAGAAGATCGATCATGTGAATCGCATCCGATGGACACGCCTTCTCGCACTTCTTGCACGAGATACAGCACATCGAACAGTAGTCCTTGCGGGCGCGGGGCTTGTCATGCGAGTTGCAGCGGACCGCGACCTGACCATCGGCCGGCACCATCGCGAACAGATGTATAGAGCCACGAGGGCACTCGCGAACGCAGACTTCGCAGCCGGTACAGACATCGAGATCGATAACAGGCAATCCTCGTCCATCCATCGAAATGGCCCCGAACGGACAGGCGCGGGCACAGTCTCCGTACCCCAGACACCCGTAGGGACAGGCCAAGTCCCCTCCGGCCACCTTCGAGGCCGAGACACACGACATCACGCCGCTGTAGTCGAAGAGGCGGACCGCTGCGCGGCCGCCGCCACAATGCCTGAGCGACACCTGTGACGAGACCGCGCACTTGTCAACGCCGAGAAGCTCGGCGACCGCGTCAGCGACCGGCTGACCGCCGGCGGTACAAGCGGTGACGGGCAGGGTACCTGCGACGACCGCTTCAGCCGCTCCGAAGCACGAAGGATTCCCGCACGCGCCGCAGTTGGCGCCGGGCAGGACTGCGAGAACCGCCTCGATGCGTGGGTCGACTTCGACGTGGAAGCGCTTCGAGGCGGCCGCAAGCATGAACGATGCGGCAAGACCGATGACGCTCAGGGCCGCAACTGCTTTGATGACGAGCGCAAGATCCACAGACAGCCTCCTACAGGCCGAACAGACCGCTCAGACCGACATAGCCAATCGATAGCAGGCCCGCAGTGACGAAGGCCATCGGTGTGCCACGCATGAACTCGGGGACCGGGGCGTGCTCGAGACGCTCGCGCAGCGCCGCGAAACTGACCAGAGCGATGCCGAAGCCAAGAGCCACGCCCACCGTGAACACCAGGGCAGGCCCGAAGCCAAAAGAGTAGGCGAGATTCATCTTGAAGAACCCGGGCTTGACCGCCTCGGTTGCAGTGGCGAGCACAGCACAGTTGGTCGTGATCAGCGGGAGGTAGATCCCGAGAGAGCGGTAGAGACCTGGACTCGACTTGCGCAGGTACATCTCGACGAACTGCACGAGAGCGGCAATCACAAGGATGAACGCCGGGATGTAGAGAAACTCCCCTACACCGAGCGGAACGAGCAACCAGTTCCAGAACACCCAGGTCGACGCCGTGGCGAGGGTCATGACGAAGATGACGGCGCTGGCCATTCCAACCGAGGTCTCCATCGAGTTCGAAACCCCGAAGAACGGGCACAGCCCGATGAACCTCGTGAGCAAGATGTTGTTGACCAGAGCCGCACCGACCAGGAGCAGGGCCATGTTCGCAAGCGTCTCCATCATGCCCGCCCGCCCTCGTCTATCGTGCAATGGAACTGCGTCTCGACCTTGCGGGCGTACATGCGGCTCTCCAGAGCGCGAGCCCCCGCGATCATGAACCCGAAGAGAATGAACGCTCCCGGAAACAGCAGTATCATGCTCGGCCCGCGGTACCACTCTGGGAACCCGATGATGCGCTGTCCCAGAAACTCGATCTGGCCCGTACCGGCCAACTCCCGGAACGCTGCCATCAATACGATGATCACCGAGTACCCGATCCCCATGCCGAGACCGTCGGCAATCGAGAGGCTCACGGTGTTGTTGTACGCGAAGGCCTCCGCACGGCCAAGGATGATGCAGTTCACAACAATGAGCGGTATCCACACGCCAAGGAATCCATACACCCCGGGCAAGAACGCGTGCATCGTCAGGTCGACGATCGTCACGAAGGAAGCGATGACCACGATGAAGATCGGAATCCGGACCTGCTCGGGCGTCAGACGCCTCAGGGCGGATACGATAGCCGAGGACATAGTAAGCACGAAGATGACAGCTGCTCCCATGAACAGCGCACCATCGAACTTCGTCGAGACGGCAAGTGTGGCGCACAACCCGATCATGAGAACGGTCAGCGGATTGTCGATGGACAGACCGCGCTGGAAGACTTCGAACCATCTCTTCACTGCCCACTCCCCCCTTCCGCACTTCCCAGCACATCGGCGTAGATATGTCCGGCAGCCAGAACGCCCTTCCTGACCCCGTATGAGGACTTCGTCGCACCGGAGACCGCATCGAGAGCCTTCGCGGCCTTGTCTATGTCGGCACCGTTCCAGCCTTCGAACTGGCCCATGAAGTCAAGGTTGGTGACGACGTTCGAGCCCAACCCCGGAGTCTCATTGTGTGTTATGACACTGACACCCGTGACTAACCCATCTCTATCCAAACCTACAACCATCTGCATCGGTCCCCCGTAGCCGCGCGGAGCGACCTTCACTCCCCACCCGACCTCACCCGACACACTCTCGGCCACGAACACCGCATCGACGCGTGTCTCACCAGCGGCCTCCGCGGCCGCTGCAAGCACGTCATCACCGACCAGCGTGAATTCGGTCGCATTGGGCAGTACCGCCTGCAGCGCCTTCTCTTCGGCGAGGCGAGCCTGCGCGGCGATTCGCTCGGCGGTGAGCTGGTACGTGAATGCGAGACCAGCGGCCGCGACTATGCACGTAACCAGCACACTCAGCACCATGCGCGCCGGAGTCGAGGGCATCCTATCCACGGCGCGCCCCCCATCCGAACGTCCTTGGCCTGAGGGAACGGTCGATCAGCGGCACGAAGCCGTTCATGAACAGAATGGCGAATGTCGTGGACTCAGGCATGGGTCCGTAGAACCTACCCACGACGTTGATGAGCCCGCATCCGCAGGCGAATATCAGGCGCCCGGTCTTGGTCATGGGCGAGGTCACATAGTCTGTAGCCATGAAGAAGGCACCCAGGAGAACGCCTCCGGCAAGCACGTTGAACACCGGGTCGGAACCGAACGCCCACGAGAGCAGGGCGACAGTCCCGATGTAGCCGGCCGGAATGCGCCAGTCGATGATGCCTTTGAGTATGAGCACGAGTCCGCCGAGGATGAGCAGTCCGCCGGACACCTCGCCCAAACACCCGGAGAGGTTGCGGGTGAGCAGGCTGCCGTACTGGGCTTGCAGGTCGTACCCGTAGGCGCCGCTCGCCGCCCGGTCGGCGGCGGCAAGCGCGAGTCGTGTGGCGCCCGAAACCGCATCGAACTTGCCTACCGCTGGCAGGTCGAGCCCCGCGAACCAGCCCCCCGGAACGCTCGACTCCGCAAGAACGCCCGCCCACGAGATGGTCACAATGGCGCGCCCGACGAGGGCAGGGTTGAAGATATTCCACCCGAGCCCGCCAAAGATCATCTTGGCGAGCGCAATGGCCACGATTCCGCCTGCGACCCCGATCCACCACGGCGTCCGTGGCGGCAGCGTCATTGCCAGGAGCAAGCCGGTGACAAGTGCGCTACCGTCCAGCAATGTCTGCGGTTTCTTGGCAACGTAGTTCCACAGAGCTTCGGTGCCCAGGCACGAACCGATACACGACACCAGGAGAACGGCAGCAACAGCGCCCATGTTCCAGACGGCCCACAGCGCTGCAGGTGCGAGCGCGCCGACCACCCAGAGCATGATGTGCGTGACGTTCTCCTTGGCGGCGATGTGTGGTGAATCCGCAACGCTCATTCGGGCGGCCCCCGTTGTATCACTCACGACCGCGCCCCCCTTTCGAGCAGGGCATGTTTGGCTCGACGAATGAGCTGCACAAGGGGTCGGCGGGTTGGGCACACATAACTGCAGCACCCGCACTCGATGCAGTCGAGACCGTGGTAGTTCTCGCAGCCGTCCCAATCGAGGCGATTCGCACGGATTCCAAGGGCGAACGGCTCAAGCAGCATCGGACATGATTCAGTGCAGCGTCCGCATCGAATGCACGGCTGGTCGCCGAGTACCGCCGGGGACAGATAACCCGGGGCAAGTGCGACCACTCCGGACGTACCCTTCACGACCGGAACGGAGAAGTCGACGACAGGCATGCCGGTCATGGGTCCGCCGGCGATCACGCGACCCACATCGCCCGTGAACCCGCCGGCGCCGTCTATCACATCCTGGAGAGGCGTACCAAGGAGCGTCAGGTAGTTGCCCGGGCGCGAGACCATCCCGCTGACCGTCACCACGCGCTCCATGAGCGGACGCCGATCGAGAACCGCGTCGGCGATCGCCGCGGCCGTGCCCACGTTGTGAACAAGAGCACCAGCAGCGGACGGCAGTTTACCGTGCGGGACCTCCTTGGCCATGACGGCCCAGATGAGCTGCTTCTCGGCACCCTGTGGGTAGCTCGTCGGAAGCGCAAGAACCTCGATGTCGGTGTCGGCGGCAGCTCGCACCGCCGCGATCGCGTCAGGCTTGTTGTCCTCGATGCCGATCACGATACGCGTGGCGCCAACGGTCCGCGCGATGATCCGGGAGCCTTCGACCACACGAGTTGCGCGCTCGAGCATCGTCCGGTGATCACACGTGAGGAAAGGCTCGCACTCGCAGCCGTTGAGGATGACCGCCTCGATCGTGGCGTCCTTGGGAGGGCTGAGCTTCACGTGCGCTGGAAACGCCGCACCGCCCATTCCCACAATGCCGGCCGAGCGAACGAGCGTGGCTACGTTGTCGATCGGGTCGATCTTCACGAACGAGTCGAAATCCTGCTCGGGATCTGGCACGATCTCGACAGCCACGGCGCTCGTCCCCGCTATGGTACGGCGCGAGGACACGGCCGCAACCTCGCCTGCGACCGGGCTGTGGACGGGAGCGCTCACCATGGCATCGACATCGCCGATGGGCTGTCCGCGCTCGACGCGGTCCCCTACGGCGACCAGCGGCGCACACGGGGCACCCAGGTGCTGACTCATGGGCACGACGAGCCGCTGCGGTATCGGTGCTCTCTGTGTCGCCGACGCGCATGTCGCGTCTTTGTACGTCGGCGGATGAACCCCACCCCTGAAGCCGGCCTTCGTCACGTACTTCTCCTCGTCGGCTCTTGCTAGTGAGGCACTGATTCGACCTACCGGGGTCGAATCCTCCTCCGAGTTCCCCCTAGTGTACGGAACAGGATAGACACAAGTCGTACGCCCGAACAAGCTGTTCGATGGCAAGAAGGAACTCGTCCCGCTCAAGACCAACAACGGTGGGCGCAAAGGCGCGCAGGTCAGCATCTAGATTGGCGAGGTTCTGGGCCGTAGGAGTGATGACGTCGCCCGCGGTGATGAACCCGTCGTCATCGATCGTGTACGAATGGTACAGAGTGCCCCGCGGAGCCTCCGTCGCTCCTGATCCGGAGCCCTTCCGCACCTCGAACCCGACGGGTGCGCTGCTTCCGCCCATAGCGAGCAAGCGTCGGATGTAGTCGGCGCACCGCTCCGCCGCATCCACGAGCTCCACAGCCTGACACACGTTCATATGGAACGTGTTGCGGGATCCGTGTGCAAAACCAGACTTGGCGAGTGTGCTCTGTGCCTTCGGCATCAACTTGTCCGAGGAGATGTTGATGCGCGGCAAAGCCCCCATCAGGAACGGGCGTCCGTCGACGGTCGAATGCTTTGCGTTGCTGTGACCGATCAGGCCCTCGCTGATGAACTCGCGGTACTCGCCCACCGGCCGACTCCAGGCGCCGTCGAGAGCAGTCGTGTCACCCTCGTAGATCGCGTAGTCGTCCTCGGCACGTAGCGCGAGCATGTCTCCGTCGGTACGGAAGTTCGGAATCTCGAACGCTCCGAACAGGCTGACTGTTGCAGCGGCGTCTGACGCGATCTCGTCGAGCATGCCCGCGAACCCCTCGAGTGCCCTCGGATCGAGTTCCTGCGTGAACCCGCCGATGACCGCGGTCACCGGGTGGACCGGACGACCTCCGACCAGCTTGGTCAGCTCGTTGCCGAGCTTCTTGATGCGCAGAGCGCGCTCGACGACGTCAGGATGCGTCTCGACGAGCGGGAACACGCTCGGGAGTCCCACGAAGTCCGGAGCTGCGAACAGATAGAGATGCGTCGCGTGGTTCTGCAGGTAGCTTCCGTACAGGAGGAGCTTGCGCATGAGAATCGTGCGCTCGCTCGGCTCCACGCCCAGCGCCGCCTCGACGGCCTTGATAGATGTGAGGGCGTGATTCGGAGAGCAGATTCCGCAGATACGACTCGTGATCAGAGGGGCCTCGTCGAACCGGCGACCCACGACCATCGACTCGAAGAAACGCGCCGGCTCCACAACGTCGAGCCGCACGTCGCGGACGACACCGCCGTCGACGTCGATCGTGATCGTTCCGTGGCCCTCGATGCGGGCGATGTGCTCGATCGTCAGCGTGCTCATCGGCCAACCGCCTCCTCAAGGGCGTTGTAGATCTCAAGTCGCCGCACTACCTCATCACGCGCGATGCCGCGTTCCTTGAGCAGCGCGAACGCCGACTCGAGATTGGCGTCCTCGGCCAGGCCCCGGCATCCGGTGCAGGGACGACCAAGGCTCACGCACCGCGCCCTGCAGCCGGTCCGGGTGACGACACCCAGGCAAACCTCATCGCGCTCGAAGAAGCAGACGTTCTCCTTCATCTTGCACACCGCGCACATCGGTTCCTTTGGAGTGCGGTCGGAGAGCCCTTGGGCTACTCGACCAAGAACGTGCACGAACTCGGGCGGGTCGATCGGGCAACCCGGCACCTGATAGTCGACGGTGATGATGTCACTCACCCGCCTTGGAACGATGCGTCCTCGCGCAACAGCCACACCGTCGTCTCCGTAGACGACCTCGTAGCGGGAATCGAAACCTTGTGCGGCGAGAGCCGGAATGCCGCCCGTAAGCGCGCAGGAACCGATGGCGATCACCGCCGCAGCGGTCTCGCGGACTCGCTTCAGCAGCTCGATGTGGGCCTCGGTCGTGACAGCGCCCTCGATGACGGCGACATCGTACTCCTCGGGCATGTGGCCGCTCGACGCGAGCTGCCAGTACACCAGATCGATGCCGCCGAGGACATCCAGCAGGTCGTCTTCCATGTTCGTCAGCTGCACCTGGCACCCGAAATCGCTGGCCAAACCTATGACTACGACTCGAGGCACCATCCTATATCGCCTCCTGGAGGTTCATGGCTTCCCAGTAGTTGAACACCGGGCCATCGATGCACGCGTACTGGTGGCCAACGCCACAGTGACCGCACTTGCCGATTCCGCACTTCATGCGGCGCTCGAAACTCACGTACATCTTGTCGGGATGCATGCCCTTCTTGCGCATCTCGTCGATCACGAAGCGATACATGACGGGGGGCCCGCAGATCGCGCCGTAGGTGTTGTCCGCATCGACATCGATCATCTCGAAGAGGTTCGTGACCCGCCCTACCTCATCGGTCCAGGTCTCATCGGCATCATCGACGGTGAGTATCAGGTCGAAGTCGTCCCGGTGCTTCCACATGTCGAACTGGTAGCGGAAGAGTATCTCGGAAGGGTTCTTGGCTCCGTAGAGGATCGTGACCTTGCCGAACTCGTGACGGTCATCGTGGATGTGATTGATGAGCGACTTGAGCGGCGCGATGCCGAGACCGCCGGCAACGAGCAGGATGTCGTGACCCTTCATCTTCTGGAACGGGAAGCCGCGGCCGAAGGGTCCGCGCAGGCCAACTATGTCGCCGCACTGCTTGGAGTGCAGCACTCCCGTCACGTCACCGGCCTTGCGGACGCACAACTCGATGAAGCCCTGCTTGCTCGGTGCCGAGGAGATCGAGATGGGCGCCTCGCCGACCCCGAATATGGACAGCTCCACGAACTGCCCCGAGCTGAATCGGAACGCCTCGCGCACCGCGGGGTCGATGATGCGGAACTCGAAGAGCTTCTCCTTGTCAGTCAAATCGATGATCGACGTGATTCGCGCCGGCCACGGCCGGTACGGGTTGGTCTCAAGAGTCTGACACTCGGAAAGAATCATCGGGCGCCTCCTGCCTCAAGCGCTCTGACGACTTCACGGGGGCTGATGCCGGCCAGACACGCGCGCTGACACCTGCCGCAGCCAACACAGAGCACGCGCTCGAACTTCGAGAGATAGCCCCACTGCTTGTGGTAGTAGCGATACTTGACCCGGCTGCTGCGGGATTCGCGGAAGTTCTGCCCATGAGCCACGGCAGCGAATTCCGTGAACTGGCAGGAGTCCCACTTGCGGACGCGAACGCCGGTCTTCCGGTCGGCCTCCAGACGGTCGATCACGTCGAAGCAGTAGCACGTCGGACACACCATTGAGCACGCGCCACAGGACAAACATCTGTCACCAAGCTCGTCCCAGAGCGGATCGTTGAACTTCGCATCGAGAAGCAGTGGCAGCTGCGTGGTATCGAGCTCATCGGTGAACGCAGCCTTGAACTCGCGCGTGACCCGCTGGAAGTCTGCAGTATCTGACTCAGTGACGTCGCACGTATCCACGAACTCGTCGAGCAACTCGGCGCCTTGCACCGACCGCACAGACACGAAGTACCGGTCGCCGAGATCGGTAAGGAAGATGTCGAAGCCCCAATGGACCTCATCGGTGTCCCAGGCGTTGCAGAAGCACGTATCGCTCGGCATACACGACACGCCGACAAGTAGCGTGTTCTCGCGGCGGGCCTTGTAGTACGGGTCTTCGTAGTCGCTCAGGAAGACATTGTCCATGAGCAGCAGGCCGTTGATGTCGCACGGATGCAGGCCGAAGACAACGCGCGGGGCAGCGTAGACCTCGTCGTCCACAACCTCATTGTCTGCTACCCGGAACCGCATCATCTGATCCTCTGGAGGGAAGAACAGCTTCTTGGGCGGCAGCAACGTCGTGTCGTAGTCGAGCCTCAGGTCGGCCGGATCTTCGATCGGACCGAAGACGAACCTTGCTCCCTTGGCCACCGGACCGATGACCTCATACCTCTGGGACAAACCGCGCACGAGGTCGGGCAGGCGCGACGTGTCCATCATTCGAAAGAACATGTGTGTCCCCTAACTCCCGGCAGAGCGCACGGACGACCGGCTCTCCCCCCATTGCCTGTTACCACGTTCGGCAGGATCCTGGATGAGATCCGCGCCTAGTCGCCGAAGAAGACCGCGATCTCGCGCATTGCGGACTCTGGCGAGTCCGAACCGTGCACGATGTTCGCATCAACGATGAGACCGTAGTCTCCGCGAACCGTGCCCGGAGCGGCGTCACGCGGGTTGGTGGCTCCCATGATCTTGCGACATACGAGCACGGCGTCTGGGCCGCACAGAACCATCTTCACGACAGGCCCCGATGTGATGTACTCGATCAGACCAGGATAGAACGGCTTGCCCTCGTGCTCGCGGTAGTTCTCCTCGGCCTGTTCGCGGGTGACAACGCCGAGTTCGAGGCGCTCGATCACTAGACCGGTGTTCTCGAACCTCTGAAGGATGGGGGCGATGAGCCCACGGGCAACCGCATCGGGCTTGATCATGATGAAGGTCTTCTGGTCCACGCGCGTCCTTTCGCTGTCTGCCTGAGTCGCATTCTCGCGCAGTATGCCCTACGAGCCGCCGCCAGTCGACCGCCAGTCATTCTCCACTCCAGCCACCTTCCAACCGACTCCTTCACGGGCCAGTGTTATCTCGTAGCTGAGAGGAGCACCGCTATCGGGAGTGACCGTGATGACGACCTTCGACGTGCGAGGTGAGCGTTCGACTGACTCGATGCCGTACTCCTTGGCAGGTGGCAGCTTCGCCATCTCCTTGTCTACCTCCGCCGTGGGCACGGCAACCCAGTACCCCTCGACGGGTTTACCTTCGGCACGAGCGTCCATCATTCCTTTCACGGTCATCGACTGGCTCGGATACCCGAGACCCACGAAGTACGCCGCGGCGAACGCGCCGACAACCACCAGAGTCATCGCGAGAGCGGCAAACACCGGAATCCATGGATTGCGATGTTCGCGCCTCTCATCTCGCTCCGCTCGCCGGTTGGCCTTATCGTGCTCCTTCATCTCCTCATCGGTCCTGGTGAAGAACGCGGATTCGTCATCGTGCTCGGGGACCGACACGACACCTCCGCTGGACTCGACCTCTTCGGCGCCTACCTGCGGCATGACGGCGGTCGCCTGGCCAACGCCGGACATCGACGCGAGCTCTCCTGTATCCCAGCCCGGTTGCTCGGTCGAATCCTGCTCGATCACCGGTGGCATTTCACCGGTCGACCAGCCCTCGACGATCTCTCTCTTGCTGGCGAGCGCGTCGCGACTCGCCTCAAAGACCTCGAGTGCCTGAGCGGAGAGTGTGTGGCCGTGCAACTGCGTCGCCTTCTCAAGCGCTTTCACGGCGTCCGCATGCTGACCGAGGCTCCCGAAGGCGATGCCCAGGTTCGCAAGCGCACGGCCCTTTCCGCTGTACGTGTCGAAACCGAGCGCAGCCTTGTATGCCTCGATAGCGTCCACAGGACGCCCCATCGCCATGAAGCACAGTCCGAGGTTGTTCAGCGCCTTGCCCGAGTCGGGGTTGTCACCGTCGAGAGCGGCCTGCCGGTACGCCACGGCCGCGTCTTCGTAGCGACCCATCTCAAGCAGGGCGCCCGCAAGTCCCTGGAGCGCCCTGTACTGCGCGTGGTAGTCAGGCTCTTCCAGCGCTGCCCGATAGCGCTCGACCGCCTCGGCGTACTCACCGAGTGCGACGTGCGCAGCTGCAAGGTTCGCCATTGCAGCACCGCGCTTGTCGTATAGCTCGTCCTTCAGGGCATGGCCGAAGACGGTGACCGCGTCGTTGTAGCGGCGCAACCGGAGCAGCGCGTTGCCGGCCATATGGTAGGCCGAGCCGTTGCCTTCGGTGCCCCTCCCGGCCGCCGCGAGGAAACCCTTTGCCGCAGCGCGGAAATCCCCGGCGTTGTAGGCGTTCTTTGCCTCCTGGAACCGTGCTTGGTCCACAGTCACCCCTTGTTAGGACTACTTCGAAGCATTCTCAATCGTTACCGACTCCATGACGTCACCCACGGCGATCTTCTTCACAATGTCCATGCCATCTGTAACCTGCCCAAACACCGTGTACTGTCCATCTAGCGAAGGCTGCGGAGACAGACAGATGTAGAACTGCGAACCGCCTGAATCGGGGTCCATGGATCGCGCCATCGCAACGGTTCCTTCAAGATGCTGCCGAGAGTTGAACTCTGCCCCCAAACGGTAGCCGGGCCCACCCGTGCCTACCATGGCATCGTCGGTCTTGGAGAGCGGGTCCCCGCCCTGTATGACGAAAGTCGGCTCGACGCGATGGAACTTGGTCCCATCATAGAAGCCGGCGTTGGCAAGCTCGATGAAGGCTGCCACGTGATTGGGTGCATCCTCGGCATAGAACTTGAACTTGATCGTGCCTTTGGCGGTCTTGATGACAGCGACCTCGTCGCCATTCGGCTTGTACGTGGCAGTGTGCAACGGCTCCTCCTCGGGGCTGGCCGGCGGCTCTTCGGCTTCCTGTGTCGTCTGGGCAGGCTCATCGGCAGTCTTCTCGACGGTGTCACCCGACGAACACCCCTGAAGTGCGAACACGGACACCACGAGGATGATGGCGAACAGGACGAGGATGACTCGTGAAAGCTTTGGCGACATGTGTGCAGCGCCTCCTGGCTAGCTCGTGATCCCTGTACCCGGATCGGGTGCGGGCCGAAGGTCATTCTACCAGTGCGGCCACACGCTGATAAGGAGTATGCTGTCGGGGTGCGCCGTCGCGCGCCACCTTCCCAGAGTCGCCGCAGACTCCGAACCCGGCGACGGATAACCAAGGAGGAGATGCACTTGGGAGCACCAAGCACTGACACGGTCCGCAACGTCGTACTCGTCGGCCACGGCGGTGCGGGCAAGACATCTCTCGCGGAAGCAATGCTCTTCCTGGCCGGCGTGACGAAGCGTCTCGGGAGCGTGGACGAGGAACACAGTAACCTCGACTACGATGCCGAGGAAGTGAAGCGCAAGCTGACGGTCAACCTCGCGCTCGCGCCCGTTACTCACAAGGGCGTCAAGATCAACGTGATCGACACCCCCGGCTATGCGGACTTCCTTGGCGATGCCGTCGCCGGAATGGAAGCCGCGGAAATGGCGCTCTTCGTGGTAGACGCTGTTTCCGGGCCACAAGTCCAGACCAACCGACTCTGGAAGATCGCCGGCGAGATGGGCATCGCGAGAGCGGTCTTCATCAACCGGATGGACAAAGAACACGCCGACTTCGATGCGGTCATGAAGGCACTGGACAACTCCTTCGGACACCGCGTCGGGGCGGTTCAACTCCCGATCGGCAAGGAGGCCGGTTTCCGCGGAGTGGTCGACATCATCCGCATGAAGGCCTACTACCACGAGGACGCCAAGGAAGAGGTCACCGATATCCCCGCGGACCTCGTGGATATCGCCGAGGCCGCGCGGGAGAGCCTATGCGAACTCGTCGCAGAAGCGGACGACGCCCTCATGGAGAAGTACCTTGAGGGCGAGCGCCTCACCCAGGAAGAACTCGAGACGCTGCTCGATGAAGCGATCGCACAGAGCATCTTCATTCCCGTGTTCGTCGGATCGGCCATCACCATGCAGGGCGTCACCGACCTGATGGATGAGATCGTGTCGTTCTTCCCGCAGCCTACCGCTCACGGCCCTGTGCCGACAGCGGACGGCGGAGAGATGGAGATATCGACCAGCGGGGAGACCGTAGCCTGGGTATTCAAGACGATGTCCGACCCCTACGTCGGTCGGCTGAGCTTCGTGAAAGTGATCAGCGGCACCCTCACGCCCAGCAGCGAGCTCATAGACTCCCGCACGGGCAAGAAGGAGCGAATCGGTCATGTCTTCAAGCTGACCGGCAAGGAATCCGCCGACGTCGATGCGGTCCCTGCCGGCGATATCGCAGTGTTGCCCAAGCTTGGCGATGTCTCCACAGGCGACGCGTTGTCCGCCACGGGCAATGTGGTCTTCGCACCTATACCCTTCCCTGATCCGCTGTACCCCGTCGCCATCGTCGCCAAGACCAAGGCTGACGAGGACAAGCTCGGCACCGCGCTCAAGAGCATCGTCGATGAGGATCCAACGCTCGTCATGAAGCGCGATGAGGAAACGCACCAGACCGTGCTTTCCTCTCTGGGCGACGCTGCGATCGACGTGGTGCTGAGCAGGCTGCAGGACCGCTTCCACGTCGAAGCGGAACTTGAGGAACTTCGCATCCCATATCGGGAGACCGTTCGCAAGAGAGCCGCGGCCCAGGGCCGTCACAAGAAGCAGACCGGGGGCTCAGGCCAGTTCGGTGACTGCTGGCTTCGCGTTGAGCCAAACCCCGGCAATGGATATGAGTTCGTCGACGAGATCGTCGGCGGGCGCATACCGCGTCAGTTCATCCCGGCGATCGATAAGGGTGTGCAGGCTACGTTGGCCGAGGGAACCCTGGCCGGGTACCCGATCGTGGACGTCAAGGTCACCGTCTACGACGGCTCCTATCACTCAGTCGACTCGAACGAGATGGCATTCAAGACGGCCGCGCGCGTCGGCTTCCGTGCGGCATCGGCCAAGGCCGACATGATCTTGCTCGAGCCGATAGCGACGCTGGAGATCATCGTGCCGGACGAGTACGCCGGCGCCGTCATGGGCGACATAAGCTCGATCCGTGGTCGCATACTCGGCATGGGTGCGCCCGGCCCGGGCGTGCAGCTCATCAGGGCGCAAGTACCCTACGCCGAGGTGGTGCACTACTCGCCGCATCTTCGCTCCCTGTCGAGCGGGACCGGCACGTACACGATCGCGATCGACAGCTACGAGCAGGTCCCCGGAGACATGGCCAAGAAGATCGTCGACGCCTATGAGAAGGAGCGCGCCGAGGGGCACTAGAGCGCACCCGCTCTCAGCGAAAACCGAAGGCCGGCCCATCAAGAGGGCCGGCCTTCGTCGTCACATCGATTGGCGCCCTCTGCAGGACTCGAACCTGCGACCTTCTGCTCCGGAGGCAGACGCTCTATCCGCTGAGCCAAGAGGGCATGCGTGGGCCGCGCGCCCACGCAGAGTACCATACCCGGAAGCTCACCACCACGACCGTTAGCGCGCAACGTTCCGTGCCGCTATTCTTGTCGTGACGACCCCCCAACACGGAGGTGAACGTGAGTTCAGGCCGCGCACTCGTGATAGCCAACCCCGCAGCCAAGCACGGTGAGTCCGCCAAACTACTGCCGGTTGTCGAGAAGCTGCTGAACGACCTGCCCCACGACACGGTCGTGACCGAGTCGAACGGTCACGCCACGATGCTCGCACAGGACACTTCCGCGTACGATCTCGTCGTCGCCGTCGGCGGTGACGGGACCGTTCACGAGGTGCTCAACGGACTGATGCGTATCTCGCCCCAGTTGCGGCCTGCTCTAGGCCTTCTTCCGACCGGGTCCGGGAACGACACGCGACGCACGTTGGGCATTTCGACCGATCTCACGCAGGCTGCACTGGAGCTCGCCACCGGCGAGCGGCGCCGGTTCGATGTAGGCATGTGCAACGGGATCTACTTCAGCAACAGCTTCGCCGCAGGGCTCGACGCCAAGGTCACCGCGAAGGCCGTCGAGTACAAGGTGACCACGAAACGCTCCGGCCTGTGGCTCTACCTGACTGCGCTCCTCCACGTTCTCTTCAATGAACTCGATAGCTTCGAAATGCTCGTTGCGTTCGATGGGGGCGAACCGCAAGTCCACGACACCCTCATACTCGCGGCAACCAACGGCCCCACGTACGGTGGGGGCTTCTTCATAACGCCCGAAGCGATTCCGACAGACGGCCTGTTCGACGTTTGCATGATCGACCCCCTCTCGCTCCCTGAGGCGCTGGTGCGCCTGCCCTTCGTGGTGACCGGGAAGCACACCCGCATGCGACCCGTCCACATGTCACGCCACAGCTCAGTCACCATAGAGTGTGACTCCCCCATACCCGCCCAGATCGACGGCGAGGTACTCCTTCAGAAGCGCTACGAGATATCAATGCTTCCTGGCGCTATCGAGTGCATCGTCCCCAGGCGGAGCGCACCGTGATCGACTCCAGCGCCCCCGGCGTCATCCTGGCACTGACTATCGGCTACCTCATCGGCTCGATCCCTTGGGCGTATGTCATCGTGCGTGTCGTCGCTCACGAGGACGTCACGCAACACGGCACCGGGAACGTTGGAGCGATGAACGTCCGCCGGTCAACGGGCTCGTGGGCGTGGTTCACGGTCGCGATGTTTGCGGACGGCTTCAAAGGCCTCATTCCCGTTGCTGTCGCGAAGGGTGTTGTGGGGGACTTCTCGATCACATGGCTCATTGCACCGGCGGGCACTCAGGCCACCGCGTCATATCTGCCGCTACTCCTACCTCAGGCGGTGTTTGCCGGCACCGTTCTCGGTCACAACTACTCGCTGTGGATGGCTCTACTCAAGAGGAAGTTCGCACGTACCGGCAAGGGACTCGCAACGGGTGGTGGCGCGCTTCTCGCCTATGACTGGCGTTACTTCATGGCGGTCGTAGCCGTCGGGCTCGCGGTCATCGCCATCACGCGCTACATGATGGCCGGCCAGGTCGCCGCGGCCCTCACCCTACCTGTGGCCGCCGTCGCGCTCCGTTCGCCTGACTGGCCCTTCATGCTCGTCATGGGGCTGCTCGTCTATGTGGCTCACCACAAGCGCTTCATGGGCCTGCTGGACGGGCGCGAGCCGAAGCTCTATATCAACGACCGAATGGGACCGAGGGGCTGACCCTGGAACATCGCAAGCCACCGGCCCGGCACTCCCCCTACACGCGATCCGGAACATGCAGAAAGGGGATCTTGTGACACATGTGTGGGTCACGCCCGACCTCTTCCGGGTAGCGGGGGGCAGAGTCCGGAGAGCGTGAGCTGGGCGAGCGCTATCAGTGCGAAGGGGTCGTGGAAGCCGTAGGCTCGTTGCTGTATGAGCCGGAT
>JAUXNU010000046.1 GCA_030682655.1 Actinomycetota bacterium
CTACCGGGGGCGGAGTCGTCAGCGCCGGGGCCTTCAGCGGATAGGCGCGATTCACGACCGTAGCAGCGTTCCACAAGACACCGTTCTGCACAGAAGCCAAACGTGCGCTCTCGCGCGCCGCGTGTGTCACCGCGAGCTGGGCCTGGAACATGAATCCGAACTCCAACATGCCGAACAGCAGCGTCAGGAGCACGGGCAGGACAACCGCGAACTCGAGTGCGGCTGCGCCGTGTTCCCCGCGATGCTCCACTCTCGCCATCTGGCTTCCTCCAGACTGCAGAGTGGCGGGACTGCGATCTTCCAGTCCCGCCACTCTGATGGCACTCATGAACCGCAGACCCGCTTCGACACCTTACAGCGGGAACCTGCCGATCAAGCCGCTGAAGAAGCTGCTCAGCGCAGTACCGAAAACGGTCACGCCGGCGACGATCGCCAGAGCGATGAACACCGCGAGTACCCCGTACTCCAAGGCCGTCGCGCCCTCATCAGATGCGAGTGCGGTCTGGAAGCGGACATACATCTTGGTCAACATTCCGAAACACCTCCCTTTCGAGAGGCCCCTCTGGCCCCCCTGTGGTTCGCCGCCGCGTGTTCCGGACGTGATGCCGGCGCGCCGACCTTTTCGTACATAGAATAGTTGCCCTTGTCGGGTCGTGGTTTCCATCGGCCATAGGAGTGTTTGGGGGGGCACGATGGTATGAGGGGTCATCTCATACCCGAGGACGATGTGAGATTCTCGCGGAGTGGGGAAAGGCGGGGCGCCGCGGTCACTTCCTGCCCGGCAGCTCCACGATGCCCGCCTGCACGGCGGCCAGCACCGCTTGGGTGCGGTCATTCTGTCCGAGTTTGCGCAGGATGTGGCTCACGTGCGTCTTGACCGTGGTCTCGCCGATCCAGAGCGCACGGCCGATCTCCTTGTTGGAGAAACCCTTCGCCATGAGCCTGAGAACCTCGACCTCGCGGTCGGACAGCGAGCCGAACTCGCCGTCCCCGCTGTTGGGGCCAACAGACGACCGGCCGCTGATGACGCGCGTCGCGACCGACGAGTCGAAGACGGCCTGACCGTCTGCGAGTGCTCTCACCGCCGTGACCACCTTGTCGGGACGAGTGTCTTTGAGGATGTAACCGCCGGCGCCCGCGTCGAGCACCGCGAAGACCTCGTCGTCCTCGTCGAAGCTCGTGAGGACCAGTACCTCGACTTCAGGGCACTTCTCCTTGACGCGTCGGCACACTACGGCACCGCCCCCGCCTGGCATGCGCAAGTCGAGCAGGAGCACGTCGGGTTTCGCCTCACAGGCGCCGTCGAGAGCCGACTGCGTGTCGAAACCCTCGCCGACCACCTCCATGTCGTCCTCGTTCTCGAAGAGCGTGCGAAGCGCATAGCGTACGAGCTCGTGATCGTCGGCGACGAAGACGCGGATCTTCTTCATCAGACCCTCCCTAGCGGCAACTCGACCTCGACGGTGGTTCCCGAACCAAGCTCGCTCTTGATCATGAGATACCCGCCCTCGCGCGTGACCCGCTGCTCCATGCTGAGAAGTCCCATGCCATCGCGGCCGTGGATGTCGGCTGCCTCGGCGGGAGAGAATCCCCGTCCGTTGTCGTGCACCGTGAGGCAAACGACGCCGTCGCCGTAGACGATGTCGACGCAGAACTCCTGTGCCCCCGCGTGGCGAACAACATTGGAGACCGCCTCTTTCGCGATGCGGTAGAGGCACGACTC
>JAUXNU010000047.1 GCA_030682655.1 Actinomycetota bacterium
GCTGATAGACCAGGACCGCGAGTGCGATCTGGTTGATCTTGTCCCCGACCACGGAGATCATCTGGCCGACCCAGAGCTTCCTGAAGTCAGCGCTTCTCAGTGGCGCGAGCGCCGAAGCGGTCGCCGATGTCATGTCGCCCCCAACGCATCTCGAACATACGACAGCCCGCGCGCCTCCATGTCGGCGCGGGCTGCAGAACCCCTCGCGAGAGCATTCATTGTGCGCCGCGGGACCGAACCGCGTCCAGAGGGCTTCTCGCGCCTCGCCGCATCCCGTTGCGGCACGCCCTTGCGCAGGGAGAGGGGGCACCTACTGAGCCTTGAGGGGTGGCCAACTCGGAAAGCGCGCCAGGGACTGGTCATACGCTGCGGTAAGGTTACGCGCACAGTCGCCCGCGACCCTCGCCGGAGGGTGCGGTGATCAGTAGTCGAACGTGCCGTCCGGCGTCTTCAGCAGGCCCAAGGCCCGCTGCGCACGGTACACTTGCCGCCGCGCGCTCGCGGCAGCGGTGAGACAGCTTTGCAGCGTCCGCGCCTTCCGGTCGATGATCTTGTACGTGTTGTGCCGGTAGTCGCCGTCCAGAAGGCCCGCTGCCCGCAGTTCGCGCTCTGCCCTGGTCCCCGTGAAGACGATCAGCTTCCCGTCGGGTGACACGGTCTTCGCGAGTCTGCTCATCGGGATGCCGGTCTGCCGCAGGAACTCAAGGTTGGCGGTGAGTTCGTCCATGGTCGTGAACGGGTCGAACATGATGAAACCGATGCCAGTGTTCACCTTGAGGTCGCGGAGCACGTTGATCGCCTCGATGTTCTGTTCGACTCCGGTGTCCTTGTCGAAGCGCTTGAGCACCTCCGGGACTCCCGACTCGATCCCAAGGAACACCTCTTCTAGGCCCGCGCGCTTGAGGAGGGAGAAGACCTCGGGATCGACGCTTCCGGCTCGGGCTTCGATCCGGAACCTGATTCTCAGCCCACGACGGAGGATCTCCTCGGCGATGCAAATCGCCCGATCTCTTCCGCGGATCCCGGGGCCTATGAACTCGGCGTCCACGAAGAGGACCTTGTCAGTTCCCGTCGCCTGTGTCAGGCGCTGGATCTCGTCCACGACCCGCCCGGCGGATCGTGCACGGTACTTCCGACCGGGCTGGTCGTCGTAGAAGGAGGCGATACTACAGAAGCTGCATCGCCCGAAGCACCCGCGACTGCTCGATACGGAGATAGAGCCCCGCCTCGCCAGGGCTGCGGGGAGAGTATCCCGAGCGGCGTCCGGCAGCGAGTCGAGGTCGTCGATCAAGGGGCGAGCCGGGTTGACACGAATCTGGTCGCCGTCCCGGTACGTGAGCCCATCCACAGTCGCCAGATCGGCTTCTTCCGACAGGCGGGACCACAGCGCGAAGACGGTCTCCTCGCCCTCGCCTCTGACGACGAAGTCTATTTCGGAACAGTCAGCGAGGATGCGCTCGCTGACGGCGGATGGGAAGATACCTCCGGTCATGATGGATCCCTCGAACCCGTCAGCACGAAGCGCCCTGACCACCTCGACGGCATCGGGGAAGGAGTCCTGGTACGGGACCGAGAGACCGACGAGACGAGCCCCTGACTCCTTGACGATGGACGCCAGTTCAGCGACCTTGAGCGACGCCAGCGTCGCATCATGGATGGCGCATCTCACGCCGTGCTCGCGGAGGTATGCGGCGATGTAGCCGAGTCCCAGGTGCTCCTGGAGGGGCTCCTCGAGCACCGGGTATGGGGGGTTGATCAGCACAACGTCATCCATCGCCTGCTCCTCGCTCGGGGCGAACCACGCGCCGGAGCGTGGTCTATGAAGCTCCCTGCCCCGCACTCTCGAGTCTAGCACCCAGCCGACTGCGAGCGCGGGCGTCGCATCTTCGGCTTCGTCGGCTTCGTCGGTCTCCAGGGTCAGTATCGGGCGCGTCGCTGCGGCTTGAGCACCAGGTCGAACTCGGATACCTGCCTCACCGCGCCGATACCGTCCTCGCGCGAACAGCCCACAACGCGACGGCGAGTCCTCAGGCGCGTGTACAGGCGGGACGCCTGTGCCTCACGGATACGCGTCAGTACTTTCCACTCTCAGCGGCACGGTAGGCGGCGGAGGCGACGCCACATCCCCGAACAGCACATCCGGGTCGCGCAGGGCCGCGAGATCGGCTACACCGGTGAGAAGCGCACTGCCCGCGCGAGACGTGAGACCCGGTATATCGGAGGTGACTTCAAAGCGGGCCGCGGGCGCGCCTGTGGTCGCATTGCCGCCCCAACCGCTCCTCGCTATACTCGCCTGTGCGCCCGCGAGCCGCCGGAGCTGGTTTCCTCGGCGAACCTTGTCGACGTGCGGAGAGCTGACCGAGAGGCTGAAGGTGCACGACTGGAAATCGTGTGTGCG
>JAUXNU010000048.1 GCA_030682655.1 Actinomycetota bacterium
CCGCTGGGTGGTCGTGCGCGAGCCGATACCCGGTCGGCCGCAGACGGCGCGTGAGGCTTTGGGCGAACTGTTCGGACCGGAAGAGGCCGACCGCCTTCTCGGTCTGTTCCTGTCAGAGCTGATGCTCGCCGACGAAGCGGCGGCGATTGTCGGGATGCCTGCCAAGACTCTGCGGGCGGGCATGTATAAGGGAGTCGTGCCGTACTCGAGGAAGCTCGATCCCGCGGCTCACAAGAGTCCGTGGGTCGTGTTGCCCGACGCGCTACCCGCCATCAAGAAGAAGCGGGAGGGGCGATGACGGCGTACAGGAGAGAGGACGTCTACCGCGTCGTCGACGCTGAGGGCGGCGGCGTGCGCGTGATGATGCCCGGTGGCTTCGCCACCACGGCGATTGAGGTGCGCTACGCGACGCCGAGTGACGCTGCTGCAGCAATCGAGCGGGCAATCAAGGACGGGCTGCCGGCGTTTGAGGTCGTCGACGAGACGGGATCCGCGAAAAACGGTCAGATGTCGAAGACCTCGAAATCCGTCTAACTGGTCTGTCCTGGCGAGGATCGAATCCCTCGGAAGAGGGATGTGCCCACCGTCGTTGGTATTCGACTCAGGAAAACCACAGTCGACGCAAAGCCAAGAGCACGTAAGCCGACCATCTGTTGGTAAGAACCACTGCGAATGCTCACTTTGAGTGATACTATCTACCCGAGGTGACCAACATGAGTGTTCAGTCGTATCTCGAGCAACACCACGTCTTCTCACTTGAGGAGTTCAGAGGCGAGCTAGGCGAAGGTCGCACTTCGTACAACTTGCTGACGCGCGCTGTGAAGAAGGGCCACGCCGATCGGGTCATGCGAGGCGTCTATGTCTCGCGTACGGGCCAGTTCTCCGAGGTCGAACCAGATCCCTACCTCGTGGCCGCAGCGGTCTCGCAAGACGTGGTCATGGTCTATCACTCGGCTCTCGAGCTTCACGGGCTCGCACACAGCCCGTCACGTCGCGTCCAGTTCACGTCCTCCCGGTTGGCGGCTCGATTCGCCTACAGGGACTTCGAGTACGAACGCTATCAACGTCCGAAACTCCCGGCGTCGGGCGAAGTCGCTCAGTCCACGACGCTTGTTGCCCGACCTCAGGGGGTTGTCAGAGTGACCACCCGCGAACGAACGCTCGTCGACTGCATCAATCACGTGGACCTGTCCGGTGGACTCGAAGAAGTCTCTCGAAGCCTCGCCGCGCTACCGTACGTGGATGCTTCGAGCGTGCTCGCGTACCTCAAGGTTCTTGGTAGTCCGACGGCAGTCGCCCGGACAGGCTGGCTCTTGGAGCAGCGAGCCAAGGAGTGGTACGTGAGCTCCGCCGCCCTCGACGAGATGCGCGCGATGCTCGGACGCGGGCCCTACTATCTTGCTCGCAGCAATGAGGCGGGGCAGTGGGTACCGTCGTGGCGGATGTACCTACCATCCAACGCAGACGAGATCGAACGATGGGTGCACGAGTGATGAGACCGAATCTGCTCGATACCGCAGGCTACCAGCCTCAGACCGTCGAGAAGGTCGAACGGTTGCTTGAGCTGCTCGCGGAGTTCGGAGGACACCCCTTCTTGGGTCCGAGAGCCAGGCTCCACGGAGGAACGGCCCTGAACGTTTTTCACCTCGGCATGCCGAGGCTCTCAGTCGACGCCGACCTGACGTACGTCGGGCAGGTGACGAAGCAGGGGCTTGAGGCGGAGCGGCCCGAAATGGAGCGGGCTCTCACAGAGCTCGGCATAAGACTCGGGTACAGCGTTTCAACGAGCGGCAAGGTCGCGCACTCGGGACGCACCTTCAAACTGCGATACGGCCACGGCGACCAGCGAGATCTGATCAAGGTCGACCTCATCTACCTCAACAGGGCGCCGCTGCTCGACTACGAGCAGGCGACCTGCGGGATGTGTTCGCCCGAGACTTCGGTCATGACGCTCGCCCTTCCCGAGCTGATTGCCGGGAAGACCAAGGCACTATTCGACCGTCTCGCTGTCCGTGACCTCTACGACGTGTATCGCATCCAGAAGGGCGGACTGCCCGTATCGCTGGCCGCCGACGATGTTGAGCTCTATCGATTGCAGCGGCGTGTCCGGATCTACTACGCGTCGCTCTCGATGCCGTTTCCGTGTCCGATCGACGGCCGCGTCGTGGAGAAGTTCGCCTCACGTGCAAGCGAGGTCGAAGACGAACTCTATCCCGTCCTCAACGTGAGAGACCGTCCGACGCTGGAAGCCATGATGGAGTCCGCAGCGTGCTACATCGACGAGCACGTCGCGCCCAGGCAGGACGAGGAGCACGAGTACCTGCGGCGGCTGGAGGAGTCCTCAGAGTACGTTCCGAGATTGCTCTTCGCCCCTTGGCCTGCGGTGCTGGAGCGAGCAGAGGTAAGCCCCGCCGCCGAATGGAAGGTCATGAATCTGCGGACGAGGCCCGCGGAACCCGAGGGCGACTATCCGGAGTGGTGACGGCCCCGGATTTGTCGCCCGATTTGTCGCCCAAATACCTGGTGACTATTGGTACTCGTTGGGACCTGTTGGGACTCACC
>JAUXNU010000049.1 GCA_030682655.1 Actinomycetota bacterium
GGCGGTCACGGTGTGGGTTATCTGACGGTCGGTGAGGATGCCCACAAGCCGACCGTCCTCGACCACAAGGACGGAGCCCACCTGCTCGTCTCGCATCTTGCGAGCAGCGTCCGCGACCGTGGCCTCGCGTTCGATTGCGACGACGCGGACTGTCATGATGTCTCTGACTCTCATCGGCTCGTCCCTTCCTTCCTGGCTCCCGGCGGACTTGGCGCTCCGCCGAAGAGCATCTCGTCCTAGATTCGCTCGATCGCGTCGAACGGACAGTGCTCAATGCACACGCCGCACTTGATACAACGATCCGCGCTGATCGTGTGCGGTTCCTTCATCTCTCCCCATATCGCGCCGACCGGGCAGCGCTTCTTGCAGACCGCGCAGCCCTTGCAGGCCTCGGCATGGATGACGAACCGGGACAGCTCCACGCAGGCGCCGGCCCGGCAGCGGCCCTCCAGAATGTGCTCCTCATACTCCTCGCGGAAGTAGCGGATCGTGGTGAGCACCGGATTGGGCGCCGACTGACCGAGACCGCAGAGCGAAGCGCGCGCCACATCGTTCGCAAGCCGTTCGAGCTTCTCGATGTCGCCCTTCTCGCCGCCGCCCTCGGTTATGCGCGTGACGATCTCCAGCATGCGCTTGGTTCCGATGCGGCAGGGCACGCACTTGCCGCACGACTCGTCTTGCGTGAACGTGAGGAAATATCGGGCCATGTCAACCATGCAGTCACCCTCGTCCAAGACAACGAGTCCGCCCGAGCCCATCATCGCGCCGACGCTGTCGAGCGAATCGAAGTCAACGGGGAGGTCGAGGTGCTCTTCGGGCAGGCATCCGCCGGAGGGGCCGCCCATCTGCACGGCTTTCAGCCGCCGGTCTCCCCGGACGCCGCCGCCGATGTCATAGACGATCTCGCGTATCGTGGTGCCCATGGGGACCTCGATGAGTCCTGTGTTGCTGACCCTGCCCGTCAGGGCGAAGACCTTGGTGCCAGAGGAGTTCTCGGTGCCGAAAC
>JAUXNU010000050.1 GCA_030682655.1 Actinomycetota bacterium
CCGCCGCCCACAGGCGTCGACGTCTCTCATCGAACTCTCCCGCGAGCGCCCGATAGCGCTCTCCGATCGCATGCTCGTTGATCATACGATCTTACTTCGACATCACCAGCCAATCTCCTACTTGTTGTTTGACGCTTCCTAAGACGCGGAAGAGACCGGCGTCGACTACTCGGCCAGCGTAGCACTTCGGAGTGTGGCGGGGAGCTAAGACACAGTCGACAACCGGCACGAGCCACGCTGCAGCGTAGCACTTCGGAGTGTGGCGGGGAGCTAAGACAACCTCACGCTGGGTGAGTGCATCCCGATCAGCGTAGCACTTCGGAGTGTGGCGGGGAGCTAAGACCCACTAGCAGAGAGGAGGCGCAAGTGAGCAAAGCGTAGCACTTCGGAGTGTGGCGGGGAGCTAAGACGCCGGTTGCTGAATACCCACACCGTGCCGTAGCGTAGCACTTCGGAGTGTGGCGGGGAGCTAAGACAGTCGGCGACTGGCGTCCTTCTGCTCCCAAGCGTAGCACTTCGGAGTGTGGCGGGGAGCTAAGACCTGGCGTTCGAGGGATCGGACCTCCGGTCCGACTTAGCTCCCCGCCACACTCGCACGGAAAGGGATCTACCAGACCTCGCACTTCAAGAGGTCCTCGTAGGCTTCCCGCCGCACCACCCAGCGCCAGGATCCATCGCTCACGAACACGACGCCGGGACGCACCTGCTTGTTGTAGTTGCTGCTCATCGACTGGCAGTACGCGCCGGTCGCGCACACACACAGCACGTCTCCGACGTCCGCGCACTGAAGCGGCGCATCGTTGACCACGATGTCCCCGCTCTCACAATGCTTGCCGGCCACCGTCGCCACCATCTCGCGCGGCTGGTCCGCTTTGTTCGCGATCAGCGCCTCGTAGTGGGCGTCGTACAGCGACGTGCGTATGTTGTCGGACATCCCGCCGTCGACCGCAACGTAGGTGCGGATGCCGGGAATCTCCTTGATCGAGCCAACCGCATAGAGCGTCACCCCTGCGTTGGCCACGATCGAACGTCCAGGCTCGACCGCCATCCTTGGCACGGCAAGGCCCCAGCGCTCGCACTCTTCCTTGATGCCGTCGACCACTACCTTCCCGTAGTCCTTCACCGTGGAAGGCTCGTCGGGCAGGCCATACGCGATGCCGAGACCGCCGCCGGTGTCGAGCAGTCGCACCTCGACACCGGTCTCGTCCTTGATCTCACGCATGAACTCCACGATGACCTGGATCGCCTTGGCGAAGCTGTGAAGCGCGAAGATCTGCGAACCGATGTGCATGTGCAGACCCTCGAAATCGAGCCCGGGCAACTCGATGGAACGCTTGACGGCCTGCATCGCGAGACCTTGATTGCGCCCGAAACCGAACTTGGAGTCCTCGGCGCCGGTCATTATGAAGTCGTGCGTGTCCGCCTCAACGCCCGGAGTCACGCGGATGACCACGCTTTGAGTGACGCCGCGCTCGACTGCCAGCGCGCTCAGACGCTCCATCTCCTCGAAGCTGTCCACCACGATGCGCCCGACACCAGCGTCGAGGCATTCGGCGAGTTCGACGGGCGTCTTGTTGTTGCCGTGCACGTAGATGCGCTCCATCGGGAAGTCCGCGCGCAACGCGAAAGCGAGTTCACCACCGCTCGAGACATCGAGGCAGCAACCCTCCTCGGCGACGAGGCGGCACATCGCGACCGACATGAACGCCTTGCCTGCGTACACCACGTCGACATCGCGCCAGTGATAGGTCGTCCAGCGCACGTATTCCTGAAGCTGATGACGGATGGTCGCCTCGTCCATGACATAGACGGCGGTCCCCACCTCGTGAGCGATTGCGACGGTGTCGACGCCGCCGATCCAAAGATGCCCGTCGCGCACCTCCGCGGTCATCGGAAGGACCGACATAAGATCGGCTGCGGTCTTGCGATCGGGTACTGCCGGAGGACGCGGTTCGGATGGTCTGCCCATGGCTCTCTCCCACTTCGTCTGCCGCCTCGATCGCGGTCGGCTCCCTCTCCGTGTGAGTTAGTCTACACTAAGTTCATCGCTTTGCAAGCATTACGCCAAGGAACCCGTCGCCGGTCTCCCCGCGCCGCTACATCCGATCCGGAGCGCTGACCCCAACGAGTCCGAGCACCGCGGCAAGCGCGATTCGCGTGGCATCCACCGCGGCGAGCCGCGCGGCCGTGAGCTCGGGATTCTCGGAGTCGACAACGCGGCACTGCGCGTAGAACTGGTGGAAAGCTGCGGCGAGCTCCTCGGCATAGGTCGTGAGCTTGTGCGGCGCGAGCTTGACGGCGGCGATCTCCACAACCTCCTCGAACTCTGCGAGTTTGCGCATGAGCGCGAGTTCGGCCTCACCGTCGAGCAGGTGGAGCGGGGCATCATCGCGTACGAGTTCACGAGCTGTCGCCGCGATGTCGACGTCCGTGTCGGCCGTATCCGCGCCAGCCGCCTTGCGAAGGATCGCGCAGATGCGCGCATGCGCGTACTGGACGTAGAACACGGGGTTCTCGCTGGACTGCTCGGTCGCAAGCGTGATGTCGAAATCGAGCGGCTGGTCGGTGCTCCGGCGCAGGAAGAAGTAGCGCGCAGCGTCGGCGCCGACCTCGTCGAGCAGGTCATCGAAGGTAACCATCTCGCCCGTGCGTTTGGACATGCGAACGACTTCGCCATCTCGGAACAGCGTCACCAGCTGGCCGATGACGAGATCGAGCTGGCCCGGATGGCCGAGGGCCGCAGCTGCGGCTTCCATGCGCTTCACATAGCCGTGGTGATCAGCGCCCCACAGATCGATGACGCGGTCGAAGCCACGGTCGAACTTGTCCTTGTGGTACGCGACGTCAGCGGCGAAGTATGTGTACTCGCCGTCGGCCTTCCGCATCACACGGTCCTTGTCGTCTCCGAAGTCCGTGGAGCGGAACCAGACCGCGCCGTCCTTGTCGAACACGTATCCGGCCTCGCGCAGCGCTTCGATCCCCTGCTCAACGGCGCTCGGCGCACCGCCCGCGCCCGGTTCGTGCAGCGTGCGCTCCGAGAACCACACGTCGAAGTCGACACCCATTCCGCCTAGCACACGCTTGAGGTGCGCTAGAACCTGCGCGTATGCCTGCTCCTTGAAGTGCGCCTCGCGCTCCTCGGCAGGTACGCCGATCCATGCCTCACCCTCGGCCTCTAGTATCTCGCGAGCGATGTCGGTGATGTAGGCGCCTTGGTACCAGTCCTCGGCGAACTCGACCTCGTGACCTGTGAGCTCCATGTACCTTGCGGCGACGGACTTCGCGAAGATCTCCATCTGCACGCCCGCGTCGTTGATGTAGAACTCGCGCTGCACGTCCCAGCCGGCATGCGCGAGCACGCGCGCGATGCCGTCACCGAGAGCTGCCCAGCGTCCGTGGCCGACATGCATCGGGCCGACAGGGTTCGCCGAGACGAACTCGACCTGGACTCGCTTGCCCTCGCCGATCTCGACCCGCCCGAAGTCGCTGCCTTTCGTGCGCGCCTCAACGACCACGCGCTGCAACGCATGGGCGGAAAGGCGGATGTTGATGAAGCCCGGACCCGCGATCTCGACGGCGTCAACGTCCGGGTGACCCGCCATCCTCGCGGCAACGACCTCGGCAACCTGCCGAGGAGCCATGCCTGCGGCCTTTGCGAGACGCATGGCGATATTGGTCGCCCAGTCACCGTGATCCGGGTCGCGCGGACGCTCCAGATGGGGCTCGGGGATCTCGTCTAGTGCGATCTCTCCACTGCTGGCAGCGTCAACGAGCGCGGCACGAACGAGTTCGCGGAGTACGTCGATCACGCAGCAACCTCTCTTGGGCTCATATGCGCTGATTCATGGGGGTCTAGGATAGCGGTAAGCGATGTGGCGAGCAAAAGAGGGGGGCGCTGGGCGCGTACTCCGGTAGGAGCGCGCATCAAACGTGAACGGCAACTGGTAATTCCTGCCACACGCTCACCTCACTGCCTGCCTCCGCTGACCGATGATGGCGACCACTCGCACGGGGGACTCGCGCACTCGACCCTATTGGCGCTAGGCTAGCCAGACAACCCCCTGCGTCACGGGGGACATGTCGACGTATCCCTGAATCGGCACGCCCACAGGCCTGGAACGCGTCACTGGAGGTAAACCCGATGAAGTCAGACCTGCAGATCGCTCAGGAAGCCACGCTCCGCCCGATCGTCGACGTCGCCGCAGAGATAGGCATCGGCGCAGACCGCTTGGAGCTCTACGGGCAGTACAAGGCCAAGGTCTCGCTGGACGTCCTCGACAGCCTTGCCGACCGTCCGCAGGGCCGCTACATCGACGTGACCGCAATCAATCCCACTCCGCTCGGCGAGGGCAAGACGGTCACGACCGTCGGCCTTGGCCAGGCGCTGAAGTACATCGGCAAGAACGTCATCACCTGCATCCGTCAGCCTTCTTTGGGGCCGGTCTTCGGCATCAAGGGCGGGGCAGCGGGCGGTGGCTACTCGCAGGTCATCCCCATGGAGGACTTCAACCTGCACCTGACGGGCGACGTACACGCCGTCACGATGGCCAACAACCTGCTCGCCGCCTACATCGACAACCACATCTACCAGGACAACGACCTCGATATCGACCCGCATTCCATCACGTGGCGCCGGGTCGTCGATCTCAACGATCGCGCACTCCGGAATGTCGTTGTCGGACTGGGCAGCAAGCTCGACGGCGTGCCGCGCGAGACCGGCTTCGACATCTCCGTCGCGAGCGAGGTCATGGCGGTACTCGCGATGGCCACGGACCTGCAAGACATGCGCAAGCGACTGGGCCGCATCGTGATCGGCACGAACTCCGCAGGCGAACCCGTCACTGCTGAGGATCTCAAGTGCGCCGGCGCGATGACCGTGCTCATGAAGGACGCCATCAAGCCCAACCTCATGCAGAACCTCGAGGGTGGCGCCGTGTTCGTTCACGCAGGCCCGTTCGCCAACATCGCGCAGGGCAACAACTCGATCATCGCTGACAAGATCGCGCTGAAGATCGCCGACTACGTCGTGACCGAGTCCGGCTTCGGGGCAGACATGGGCGCCGAGAAGTTCATGAACCTCAAGTGCCGTGCCTCCGGCCTGCGTCCCGACTGCGCAGTCATCGTGGCGACCGTGCGCGCACTCAAGTCCCACTCAGGCAAGTTCGAGGTCCGTCCTGGCAAGCCGCTCGACGAGCGCCTCAAGACCGAAGACCTCGAGAGCCTGGCTGAGGGCATCGTCAACCTCGAGAAGCACATCGAGAACATGAAGAAGTTCGGAATACCGGTCGTCACGGTCGTCAACCATTTCCCGACCGATACGCAAGCCGAGCACGACTTCATCAAGGAGCGCGCCTTGGCAGCAGGATCGGACTTCGCGGTCACACACAAGGTGCACGCCGATGGCGGCGCCGGTGGCGAGGAACTCGCCCGCGCCGTTGTGGAAGCATGCGAGCTACCGAAGGACTTCCGGTTCCTCTACACGGACGAGGCGTCCATCAAGGAGAAGATCGAGGCCATCGCCACCGAGATCTACGGGGCGGACGGAGTCGACTTTCTGCCCGCCGCGGAGGCCAAGGTCAAGCTCTACACCGACATGGGCTTCTCCAATCTGCCCATTTGCATGGCAAAGACACATCTGTCCTTGTCCCACGACCCGGCACTCAAGGGTCGTCCGACGGGTTGGCGTCTGCCCATCCGCGACATCCGCGCCAGCGTAGGCGCGGGATTCCTCTACCCGCTATGCGGGGACATGCGCACGATGCCCGGCCTACCCAAGACACCCGCCGGCGATCATATCGACATCGACGAGCACGGCAACGTTGTGGGTCTCTTCTAGTCCGCCCGTGACACAGCGACAGAAAAGAGACACGTTTCATGCCCAGGGTGACCTTCATCCCAGACGACGTCGTTGTGGACGTGCAGCACGGAGAGAACCTCCTGCGCGCGGCCATGATGGCCGACGTCCAAGTGACGGCGACCTGTGGCGGCGACGGGACCTGCGGCAAGTGCCGGATGATCGTGGAACAGGGAGAGGCGCAGTCGTCTTCTTCGGCACGCTTGACTAACGAGCAGGTCGCAGGCGGGTACGTCCTCGGATGCACGACCGAAGTCACCGGCGACCTCATCGTGCGAATCCCCCCGGAGGCCCGACCGGGTGTCGCTCCGTCCCGTGCACGCTCACGCCGAACCGTCGCAGCGTTGCTGACCGCCGAGGAGCACGCCGCGCGGGTGCCCTCGACGAAATCCGACCCACCCGCGCGCAAGCTCTACATCGAACTCCCGCGCCCGAACCTCAGCGACAACGCCGACAGCGTCAGCCGACTTCAGATCGCCCTGCGTCGCGCGTACCGCCTGGGCGACACGGTCTGCTCTCTGGAGACGATCAGGCAGACTTCGCAGGCGATGCGCGATGGCGACTGGAACGTCACCGCACTCGTCGTCGAGCCGCACCGCGGCATACCGATCATCGCCGGCGTCGAACCGGGTGACACGACAGCATGTCAGTACGCTGTCGCAGTCGACATCGGCACGACCACCGTGGAAGTCGCGCTCGTCGACATGGCGGCAGAAACCGTCCGGGCGCAGTGTTCCGAGTACAACCGCCAGGTGAAACTGGGCGATGACGTGATAACGCGGATAATCGCAAGCAGCTCCCCGGAGGGCTTGGTCGAGCTGCAAGACCTGGTTGCGGAGACGGTCACACACCTGGTCAACCAGGTGTGTGAGGAAGCCGACGTCCCCGTCGAGCAGCTGAGCGCGTATGTAGTCGCCGGCAACACGGTAATGACGCATCTGCTCTACGGCGTGTCGCCCGCGAGCATTCGTGGCGAACCCTACGTCCCGGTCGCCACGACCTTCCCGCTCGTGCCGGCGACCCGACTCGGCCTGCCGGGCGGTCCCGCCACACTCGTCATCGCGATGCCCTGTCCCGCGAGCTGGCTCGGAGGCGACATCGTCGCAGGCGTGCTCGCGGCGGGGATTCCGTGGACCGATCATCTCACCCTGTTCGTCGACATCGGCACGAACGGCGAGATCGTACTCGCCGACCGCGATTGGCTAATCGCATGCTCGTGCTCGGCCGGCCCTGCGTTCGAGGGCGCCGGTATCTTGCACGGGATGCGCGCGGCGGAGGGCGCCATCGAGCAGGTGCGCATCGATTCGGAGACGCTGGAACCCGCGATACTCACGATCGGCAGCGTCAAGCCGCTGGGAATCTGCGGAAGCGGATTGATCGACTGCGTCTCAGAGCTCTTCCTCACCGGCGCCCTTGAACGCAACGGCCGATTCGCCTCCCGCACGGAATCCTTCTCTCGCATGCAGGTTGGCGAGCGCGGCCCGGAGTACGTGCTCGTACGTGCCGAGGACAGCGGGACCGGGTCCGCCATCGTGCTGACCGAGACCGACATCGAGAGCCTCATGCGTGCCAAGGCGGCTATCCACGCAGGCATCAGCGTGCTGGCCGAGTGCGTGGACGTCGACATCGAGCAGGTCGAGGAGGTCATCGTGGCCGGCGGCTTCGGCCACTACCTGGATCTCGAGCGGGTGATGGCCCTTGGCATGCTGCCGGAGCTGCCCGTGGAGCGGTTCGCCTTCATCGGAAACGGTTCGCTTCTCGGAGCCCGACGCGTGGCGACATCGAGCGAGATGCTCAGGAAGGCCCACAAGATCTCGGAGATGATGACCTACGTCGAACTCTCGGTGAACGCCGGATTCATGGACCAGTACGTGTCTTCCCTCTTCCTACCCCACACCGATCTGACCCGGTTCCCGCGTTCGCAGGAGCTGCTCGAAGAGCGCTCTGCGATCAAGGGGGCGAGCTGACATGGCCTTCACGATCGCACTTGCAGGCAAGGGTGGAACCGGCAAGACGACAACTGCGGCGTTGGTGGTGCGTGCGTTGCGCGAGCTGGGAGCGCGTGCCGTACTGGCCGTCGACGCGGATCCGAACTCGACCCTGCACGAGGCGCTTGGCGTGGATGTCGAGCGCTCGGTGGGAGAGATCACCGAAGAGATGATGCAGTCGACAGAGGCCACGCCCGGCGGCATGAGCAAAGACGCGTGGATGGAGTACAACGTCCAGCGCTACGTGGTCGAGACCCGCGAGTTCGATCTGCTGTCGATGGGCCGACCGGAGGGCGCTGGCTGCTACTGCTACGCCAACAACCTCATCCGGGGGTGTGTCGACGACCTCTCGCGGAGCTATGAATACGTCGTCATGGACAACGAGGCTGGGCTGGAGCACCTCTCAAGGCGCACGACGCGTGACGTGAGCGTGCTGCTGATAGTCTCCGACCCAAGCATCCGCGGCGTACGCACCGCGCAGCGACTGAGCGAACTCGCCGACGAACTCGATATCACGATCGATTCGCGCTACTTGGTCATCAACCGCGCATCCACGCCGCTCGACCCGGCGCTCAAGACTGCGACCGAGCAGTCCGGGCTGAGCGTCCTTGGCGTGATTCCGTCTGACGACAACATCACCGCATGCGACCTGGCAGGCGAGGGGCTGTTCGAACTACCTCAAGACTCGCCCGCGCTCGCGGAGATCCGCAACATGATTCTCGCCGCAGTGCCAACGCTTCAAGACATGTCCGCCTAGGCACGCAGCAGCCCCGTACTTCTGGAGGTACCGATGTCAGCAAGCATCATCAGTGGAACCGAGGTCTCGGCGGCGCGACGTGCCGCGCTGGCCAAGCGCGTGGCCGAGCTGAAGACGCGCGGCGTCAACCCCGGCCTTGCCGTCGTGATCGTGGGCGAGGACCCGGCGTCGCAGGTCTACGTGCGCAACAAGGAGAAGGCCTGCGCCGAGATCGGCATCCACTCGGAGAAGATCGATCTGCCGACAACGACCACGCAAGAGGAGCTCCTCGCGGTCGTGCACGAGCTCAACGAGCGCGACGACATCGACGGCCTGCTCGTGCAGTTCCCGCTTCCCGACCACCTCGACGAGGACGCCGTAGTCGACGCTATCCGCGTCGACAAGGACGTCGACGGCTTCCATCCGGAGACGATCGGACGGCTCGTGGTAGGCAAGGAGACGTTCGTGTCGTGCACGCCGGCGGGCGTCATGGCGCTGCTCGACGCAAACGGCACGGACCTCAAGGGCAAGGACGTCGTGGTCGTGGGTCGCAGCAACAACGTCGGCAAGCCTGCGGCGCTGCTGTGTCTGGAGCGCCACGCCACCGTCACGATCTGCCATTCGCGTACTCAGGACCTCGCGGGCCATGTCGGGGCCGCCGACGTCGTCATCGTCGCGGTCGGACGCCCGGAGATGGTGAAGGGCGACTGGATCAAGGAAGGCGCGGTCGTGATCGATGTGGGCATCAACCGGCTCGACGATGGCCGGCTCGTCGGTGACGTGGAGTTCGAGGTCGCCAAGGAACGTGCCTCGGCGATCACGCCGGTTCCCGGCGGTGTAGGTCCGATGACCGTCGCAATGCTGATGGAGAACACCGTGAAAGCTGCTGTCCGCCACGCAGGCATCGAGTGATTGGAGTACGCACAATGGCATTCCAGGAGCCAATCGAGAAGATGAGCGGCCACATCCGCGAGGTCACCGTCGGAAGCGGCGAGAGCGCCCTCACGGTCGGTGGCGAGAACACGCTCCCCTTCTACACATGGGAAGGCAACATGCCCCGCACGCCGCTCGTGGCCATGGAGGTCTTCGACGTGGCCCCCGAGGGCTGGCCACAGACGCTCACGGACGCGCTTGGCGACGTCCTTGGCGACCCCGCCGCATGGGCTCGCGCGTGCGTCGAGCACCACGGCGCGGACATGATCTGTGTGCAGCTAGCGAGCACCGACCCCAACGGCGCCGACCGCAGCGCCGATGACGCTATAGAGACGGTCAAGGCTGTTGCCGCAGCTGTCGACGTCCCGCTGGTCATCTACGGATGCGGGAACGCCGACAAGGACGCCGACGTGCTCAAGCGGGTGGCCGAGGCCATGGCGGACCGCCCGATCGCTATCGGCCCCGCGACCGAGGACAACTTCAAGCCGATCACGGCAGCAGCGCTGGGCTATGGCCACGTCGTCGTGGCGGAGACCCCCATCGACGTCAACATGGCCAAGCAGCTCAACATCCTGATCACGCAGCTCGGCCTGCCCGCCGACCGCATTCTGATGGACCCGTCCACGGGCGCGGTAGGCTACGGCATCGAGTACAGCTTTACGGTCATGGAGCGGCTCCGACTCGCCGCCCTCGGCCAGAACGACGACATGACGCAGATGCCCATGATCTGCAACCTCGGCAGGGAGGCATGGCGCTCCAAGGAGGCCAAGACTGCCGAGGACGAGGAACCCGCATGGGGCGACGCACACAAGCGCGGCGTCATGTGGGAAGCCACAACGGCGATGACTTTGGCACTTGGAGGAGCGGACGTGCTCGTCATGAGACACCCCGAAGCGATCGCGCTTGTCAGGAAGGCAATCGACGGGCTGTCAACAAGTTGATGCAGCCGGATGCCGTGAAGGAGGCTAGCGTGGAAACCCTTTGCTCCTGTGAGGAGAAGGAAGTCGTGGCCGGCGTCGTAGGCAAGTACGCCGGCAGGGACGGCGTACTAGTCGACGTGCTCCATGATGTTCAGTCCGCTTTCAAGTACTTGCCCGACTCGGTGTTGCGGCGAATCTCGACCGAACTCGACGTGCCGCTTTCCCGCGTCTATGGAGTCGCGACCTTCTACTCTGGCTTCCGGTTCACGCCCCCGCCCGAGAATGAGATCAAGGTCTGCACGGGAACCGCCTGCCACGTGCGCGGGGCTCCGGGCGTCCTCAAAGGGTTCGAGGACGCTCTGGGAATCGCGGCGGGCGAGAGGACCAGCGATGATTGGGTGGGGCTCGATACGGTCAGCTGCGTGGGTTGTTGCGCCCTTGCGCCTGCCCTCGTGGTGAATGGAGAGGTCAGACGGGGCAAGGACGCGGCCAAGGTAATCGAGAGCCTGAAGCCGATTCCGGAGTGTGACGAAGATGTTGCGTAGTCACGAGGACCTTGTTGCTCACCGCGAAAGCCTCCTAGGCGACGGAGAGCTGCCGGATTGCTGCATCCACGTGTGCGCAGGAACCGGGTGTCGGGCCGCCGGGAGCTACGAAACCTACGATGAGTTCAAGCGGCTGGCCGACCCGTCCCGCGTGCGAGTACGCGCCACCGGGTGTCAAGGGTTCTGTGAGAAGGGACCCTTGGTCATCATCGAGCCGCACGATATCTTCTATCAGCGCGTCCTTCCCTCAGACACAGCGAAGGTACTGGACATCACCGTGGGACGCAATGTCGCCTTGCAGAACCTCCTGGTCGACGATCCGGTGACCGGAGAAACCAGCCGCGCCAAGCATGACGTGCGCTTCTATGGCAAGCAGAAGCCGATTGTGCTGGGCAAGTGCGGACGCATCGATCCGGAGGAGATCGACGACTGCATCGCACAAGGAGGCTACGGCGCACTCGCCAAGGCCCTCACCTCGATGACGCCCGAGGAGGTCATCGCCGAGGTCAAGCTCTCGGGCTTGCGAGGTCGTGGAGGGGCGGGCTTCCCAACAGGCGTGAAGTGGGAATCCGGACGCCGCACCGCCGGGGATATGAAGTTCGTGATCGCCAACGGTGACGAGGGCGACCCTGGAGCGTTCATGGACCGGAGCATCATGGAGGGCGACCCTCACAGCGTCCTCGAAGGCATGATCATCTGCGCCTATGCCGTCGGGAACTGCCGTCACGGCTACATCTACGTGCGCCAGGAGTATCCGCTGGCAGTGAAGCACCTCGAGATCGCGGTCACTCAGGCTCGCGAGCTCGGGTTGCTGGGAGACGACATCCTCGGCAGCGGGTTCAGCTTCGATATCGAACTCCGCAGGGGCGCAGGGGCCTTTGTATGCGGAGAGTCAACCGCCCTGATGTTCTCGATCGAAGGTACTCGAGGAATGCCTCGGGTGACTCCTCCACGCTCGGTGGAGGCGGGGCTCTTTGGCAAACCAACCGTACTGAACAACGTGGAGACGCTCGCGAACATACCCTGGATCATCACCGAGGGTGCTGCCTGGTTCAGGAACATGGGAACCGAGGACTCCCCCGGCACGAAAGTCTTCGCGCTCACCGGCAAGGTGAGGAACACGGGGCTCATCGAGGTGCCGATGGGCATCACCATTCGCGAAGTGGTGAACGAGATCGGCGGAGGCGTCCTCGGCGACCGTGAAATCAAAGCAATCCAGGTAGGTGGCCCATCGGGTGGGTGTCTAACCAGGGAGCACCTCGACCTCCCCCTCGATTTCGATTCGCTCGACGAGGTAGGAGCGATGATGGGTTCCGGAGGGCTAGTGGTCATGGACGAGGACGATTGCATGGTGGATGTGGCCCGCTACTTCTTGTCATTCACCCAGGTTGAATCCTGCGGAAAGTGCCCTCCGTGCAGAATCGGAACGTCCGAGATGCTCGCCATCCTTGACCGAATCACCCAAGGCAAGGGTAAGCCGGGGGACATCGAGCGTCTCCAGGCTATCGGCACACAGGTGCAGGAAACCTCGCTGTGCGGGCTCGGGCAGAGCGCTCCCAACCCCGTGCTCAGTACGCTCGCGCATTTCCGCGAGGAGTATGAGGCCCACGTGAACGACGGCTATTGCCCAGCAGGCGTCTGCAGCGGCCTCGGCAGCTACCGAATCATGAGTGAGAAGTGCATCCTGTGTGGCCTGTGTTTGGACGCATGCGCGTTCGGTGCGGTTGTGGACGGGCACAGAAGCTACTTCATCGATAGCGAGACGTGCACTGCATGCCGGGCCTGTCTGCAGGTGTGCCCGGTTGACTGCATCGAAGTGGTGCCGGCGATGAATGAGGCGGTGACTCCATGAGTGTCGTGTTGACCAAGGAGTGCGCCGTCCGCTCCACACTGGAAAGCCTCGAAACGTTCGCCGCCGAGAAGATGTGTCGCAAGTGCGTCGTGTGCCCGTTCGCAGTGAGCGAGATGACTCGCACACTTGGCGAGCTCATCACGGGCCAGGGCGTGAGCGGAGACACGGCCAGGGTCCGAGCAGTGGCGACTGGACTGCAGGAAACGGCGATGTGCAAGCTCGGGCAGGATATCGCAGTCCAAGTCCAGAATGCCCTCGATGACTCCGACGACCGATTCCTGAGCCATGAAGCGGGCCGCTGTCCCGATGGGGTCTGCGCCGAACTGCTCTCGTATGTTGTCTCACCAGCCAAGTGCACCCTCTGCGGCGCGTGCAAGGACGTTTGCCCGGCAGACGCCATCGTCGGGGAGCGTCCCCCTTGGTACATGGCGGACTGCGCGCCATTCCGGATTCGGAGAGACAAGTGCACGAGATGCGGGCTATGCGTGCCCGTCTGCGAACCGCAGGCTATCGAAACCCACTAGGAGGCGATCCGCTTGAGCGACGCTATCACACTTAACATCGACGGGCACGACGTGTCGGTCGCGGATGGCACCCCCTTGATCGAGGCAGCAGCCCTGGCGGGAGTCCACATCCCCCACCTCTGCTACTGCCCGGGACTCAAGAGCACTGGCGCGTGCCGCATGTGCGTGGTCGAACTCGAGGGCTCGTCCAAGCTGATCGCCTCCTGCAGCCGACAGGCCAAGGACGGCATGGTCGTGCGAACGGACACGCAGCGAGTCATGGATGCCAGACGCTTCGTAGCCGACCTCATCCTGTCCAACCACCCCGGCGATTGCATGAGCTGCGATAGGAATGGGACGTGCTCCTTGCAGGACGCCGCGTACCAGCTTGGCATTGAGAAGACGAGCTACTCGCTGAAGGACCCTGGATACCCCATCGACGACTCCAATCCATTCATCGTGCGCAACTACAACCTATGCGTGTTGTGCGGGTGCTGCGTGCGAGTCTGCGCGCTGCAGAGCGAGGGAATCCTCGAGTTCATGGAGCGCGGTATGGAGACGAAGGTCGGAACGGCGGGCGACCTGCCGCTACAGGATTCCGGCTGCGACTTCTGCGGGAGTTGCGTCTCCGTCTGCCCGGTCGCCGCGCTCATCGAGAAGGACCGGCGTTTCCGTGGTCGCGAATGGATGGTCGAGCAGGTCGAGAGTGCTTGCTCATTGTGCGGATGCGGCTGCGACTCGGTCGTGGGTAGCATCGACGGCGCGGTCGTGCGAGTCACGTCGCCCTCACCCGTAGGGTACCTATGCGCCAGGGGTCGATTCGGACTCGACCACATTGACAGCCCAGATACCCTCCGCAAGCCCCTCGTGAGGCGCAACGGCGACCTCGTCGAGTGTGACTGGGAAGAGGCGCTCGACTTCGCAGCATCGCGCCTACGCGAGGTGCGCGACACCTCCGGCGCCGATTCGGTGGGCTGGATCGTCGGTTCCTCCGCAACGAACGAGGTGGCATACGCGTTCCGTGCGCTTGCGTCCAAATCGTTCGGCTCGAGCGCCCTAGGCGGTTCTGCAGCGACACGCGGTTCCGCGGGCCTCTCGCAGCTGGAAGAGACGTTCGGAGATCTTTCGGTCGTCGCTTCGGCACAGGACGTGGAGACCTCCACCATCATCGTGGTCGTCGGCGCGGACGTCACGGCTGACTACCCTGCCGCAGGCGCGTGGATCGCCAGGGCACAGGCACGCAAAGCGCAGGTGGTCGTCATCGATTCGAGGATGACGACGATAGCCAAGCGCGCCCAGACTCATCTCCGACCGCAAGCTGGCACGGAGGGTCTGGCACTGGCCCGGCTGACGAAGGCGGTGCTCGACTCCGGCGACTACGACAAGGACTTCGTGAAGGGTCATACCGCCGGGACGACGCAACTCGAGAAGTTCCTCACGAGCGGGATACTCGTCGACACCGGCGAGAAGACCGGACTCCCAGACGATGACGTAGCCTCCTTGGCGGCGCTGCTCACGGCAACGGAAGGCCGCATCGTCTTCGTCGTCCCTGCGGACATCCACGATAGCGATGCGATTTCGTCCATCTCCAACGTGCTGCTCCTGTTGGGCCGCACCCAGGGATGCATCCTGCCCTGCACCTCGGCCAGCAACGTCCGCGGCCACTTCGAGCTATTCGGCGACTCCGGCTTCTCGGTTGCCGACATCACGGGAAGCGAGTCCATTCGCGCAATGGTCGTGTGGGACGAGGACTCCCTGAGCGATTGTGCTCAAGACGACTCCATCGCCGACTGGCTCGCCTCTCTTGACCTCCTCGTGATCGCCGCGCCGCTCATGCCCGAGCTGGCCGAGCATGCGGATGTCGTTCTTCCAGCCTCAGTTGTCTCGGACAACTCCGGAACGCGAATCAACATGGAGGGTCGTCGAGTGCGCCAGGGCGCCCTGCACGGGTCCGGCCAGGCCGACTATGACACCCTGAGCGCCTTGGCCGGCCGCCTTGACGCGCCACTACCGTGGAACACCGCCGAGGAGTGTGGGGCAGCCATCGAGGCCATCCTCACCCCCGCCAGCGGCACCGAGACTGCTGGGCGCGCCTACACATTCGCGGTGCCGACCGGCGCCGCGGTCCCAACCGAGCAGTCCACCCGCGAAACGAAGGGAGATGACTAGCATGGACGATGAATGCACCAGTTGTCCCGACTGGAGACTGGCCACCAACTGCAGCGCTAGCGTGCAGATGCTCGAAAAGGCAACTGCAGACGGTGCGTCCACCATGTTCCATCGCGCTCGCGAATCCAAGCCCTGCCCCATCGGCTCGAAGGGGCTGTGCTGCTCGGTCTGCGCTCTCGGACCGTGCCGCGTGACCGATGAAGGAGAGAACTCGAAAGTAGGCGTGTGTGGCGCGACGGCAGCTACCGTCGCAGCTCGGACTTTCGCGCGAATGGTCGCAGCGGGCACGGCCGCCCACTCCGATCACGGACGCGAGATCACCGAGCTCTTCCTGGCGACCGCCAAGGGCGAGGCACCGGGCTACGAGATCAAGGATGTGCGCAAGCTGCACTCCGTCGCCGCCGAGTTCGGAATCGACGTTGCTGACAAGGACAAGAACCAGATCGCACTCGAACTCGGCGAGAAGGCGCTCGCCGAGTTCGGTAAACAGCATGGTGAGCTCACCTTCCTGTCGAGAGCGCCGGCCGCAAGACAGGAAAAGTGGCGCAAACTCGGCATCGCCCCGCGAGGCGTAGACCGTGAAGTAGTCGAGATGCTCCACAGAACGAGCGTGGGCGTGGACCAGGAATACAAGAACATCCTGATGCATGCGTCCAGAACCGCGCTTGCCGATGGGTGGGGCGGGTCGATGATCGCCACCGAACTCCAGGACATCCTCTTCGGCACGCCCAAGCCAGTGCGGTCGAAGGTGAACCTCGGAGTACTCAGTACCGACCAGGTCAACATCATCATCCACGGGCACGACCCGATTCTCCCCGAAGCGATGGTAATCGTGTCGCGCGAACCCGAAGCGCTGGAACTCGCGCGATCGGTTGGGGCAACGGGGATAAACATCACCGGCATTTGCTGTTCCGCCAACGAGATTCTGATGCGCCACGGCGTGCCGCTGGCAGGCAACTATGTTCAGCAGGAACTCGCCATCGCGACAGGAGCGGTGGAGGCGATGGTCATGGACGTACAGTGTTGCCTCGAGTCGCTCCCAGAGATGGCGAAGTGCTACCACACCGAGATCTTCACCACCTCTGACAAGGCGATGATGGAAGGGGCGACGCACCTGGCGTTTGAGCCGGCTACGGCATTCGAGACAGCCAGGGAGGTGATTCGCCGAGCCATCGCCCGCTTTCCGCATCGCGGGGCCGTGAACATCCCCGACCAAGTCATGGAGATGGTCGCCGGCTTCAGCCATGAGACCATCAACTACATCCTTGGCGGCCAGTACCGCTCGTCGTACCGACCTCTCAACGACAACATCATCTCCGGTCGCATCCGTGGACTCGTGGCCATCGTGGGATGCAACAGCCCTCGTCTGCGGACCGGGCAGGTACATAGCGTGCTCATGCGCGAGCTGATCGCGAACAACGTGCTGGTCCTCGTGACCGGTTGCGCTGCAATCACCGCCGCCAAGGAGGGGCTGCTCGTTCCCGAGGCAGCCGAGCTTGCCGGCTCAGGTCTGCGCGAGGTGTGCGAGGCCGTCGGCATGCCGCCGGTCCTGCACTGCGGATCGTGTGTCGACAACAGCCGCCTGCTCACCGCGGTGTGCGGTATTCAGGCTGAGGGTGGTTTCGGTGACGACATAGCATACATCCCCGCAGCCGGATGTGCGCCGGAGTGGATGAGCGAGAAGGCTGTGGCCATCGGCCAATACTTCGTCGCGAGCGGCGTGATGGTCGTGTTTGGCAACACCTTCCCGACGCTCGGTAGCAAGAAGGTCTCGGATTTCCTGTTCGATGAGATCGAGGATCTTATGGGTGCGCACTGGGTATACGAGCCGGACCCGCTCGAGATGGCGCGCATCCTGATCAAGCGAATCGACGGGGGACGAGCCATACACGGCTACGACAAGGCAACGGAGCGGGTCCTCTTCGACATGGACATGCGGAGGGAGCTCGATGTCTAAGATCATCGCGAGCGCGGCGATACGCGGTGCACACAGTATCGTCGGTAAGGCCGAGCAAGCCCTCGCCGAGGCCATGGAGGCACACGGCGCGACGACGGCTGTTGAATTCCCGAACACCGCCTACTATCTCCCCGTCATCTACGGCCTCACAGGCGAGAAGGTGGAGCGCCTCTCGGACATGGACAAGGTACTCGGCATGGCTCGAGACCTGCTGCCAGATGCGCCTTCCGACAAGATCTGGCTGCCGTACCTCGGCCCGGCGCTAGACGCCGGGATAGCCACCCTCCTGGCCGAGGAGTGCATCGAGGCGCTCCGCTACGTCGATAGCTCCCCAGTCACCGATGGCATCTGGTTGGGCGCGGCCGACGACGTCATCATGCGCGCGCGCGGAGTGGAGTTCGTCGACGGCTCAGCACCCGGATTCGCCGCCGTGGTCGGCGCGGCGCCAAATCCGGAGACCGCGGCACACCTCGCCCGCGAGATGCAGGAGAAGATGCTCTACGTCTTCATGGCCGGACGCGACGGGAAAGACAGCTTCGCAGAGCAGCTCGATGAAGCGGGAGTGCAGCTTGGGTGGGACACGCGCCTCGTTCCATTCGGACCGGAGGTATACGGACACATCTATTCGCTCGGGTTCGCGACGCGGGTGGCGATGGCGTTCGGGGGCGTCCAGCCGGGAGACTACGAACGCATCCTCAAGTACAACAAGAACCGGGTGTTCGCATTCGTACTGGCCATGGGAGAGGTTACTGACGAGTGGTACGCAACCGCTGCGGGGGCGATCTCCTACGGCTTCCCGACGATTTCTACTTCCGACATCCCGCAGATTCTGCCCACCGGCGTGTGCACCTACGAGCACGTGGTATCCAATGTCTCCTGCGAGGAGCTCGTACAAAGGGCTATCGAGGTCCGCGGGCTCAAGATCAAGGTCATCGACATCCCCATCCCCGTGCCCTTTGGTCCCGCATTCGAGGGCGAGCGGGTTCGCAAGGAGGACACCCACGTCGAAGTGGGAGGTCAGCGCAGCCCGGCTTTCGAGTGGCTGCGCGGCCGGGACTCCTCAGAGGTGGAGGACGGCAAGATCGAACTCCTCGGGCCTGACGTCGCCGACGTCGAAGAGGGGTCGCTGCTGCCATTCGGCATCGTGGTCGACGTGTTCGGCCGCAAGATGCAAGACGATTTCGAGTCTGTTCTCGAACGTCAGTTCCACCACCTCATGAACTTCGCCGAGGGCGTCTTGCACATGGGCCAGCGCGACATGATCTGGGTCCGCATATCCAAGAAGGCCAAGGAAGCAGGCTTCTCCTTCAAGCACCTTGGCGAGATCCTACGCGCCAAGCTCCTCGACGAGTTCGCCGCAATCGTCGACAAGGTCCAAATCACGGTATACACCGATGAAAAGGAAGTGCTGGCGATCCGAGAACAAGCCCTGGCGTCCTACGAGGCCCGGGACGAACGCATGGCGGGACTGACCGATGAAGCGGTCGACGTGTTCTACTCATGCAGCTTGTGCCAGAGCTTCGCGCCGAACCACATATGTGTGGTCACGCCGGAGCGTCTGGGGCTGTGCGGCGCATACAACTGGCTGGACGCCAAGGCCAGCAATGAGCTCAATCCTGTCGGTCCCAACCAGCCGATCGCCAAGGGCGAGCTGGTCGACGCGAAACTCGGCCAATGGAGCGGTGTGAACGAGTTCATCCACGAGAAGTCGAATCGCAACGTCGAGCGCATGAGTGCGTACTCGCTGATGACCGACCCCATGACCTCGTGCGGCTGCTTCATGTGCATTGTGGCGCTCATGCCCATGTGTAACGGCGTGATGATCGTGAATCGCGAGTATCCGGGTATGACCCCGTCCGGCATGAAGTTTTCCACGCTCGCCGGCACCATCGGCGGCGGTTTGCAGGTGCCGGGCTTCATGGGCATCGGCCGTGGCTATATCTCGAGCAAGAAGTTCCTGTCCGCCGAAGGCGGCTTCAGCCGCGTGGTCTGGATGCCCAAGGAGCTCAAGGAACTCATGCGTGACCATCTTGCCGACACGGTCGCCGACATCGGTGACCCTGACTTCCTCGACAAGATCGCCGATGAGACAATCGCCGATACCGAGGAGGGCGTTCTCGAGTACATCATGAGCGTCGGCCATCCTGCCCCGGCAATGGAATCGCTGTTCTAGCAACCGATCTCGAACGGAGGCGTGAAACCAGATGGCTCTCAGTGGATTGGACATATTCAAACTGCTGCCGAAGACCAACTGCGGTGATTGCGGGGTGCCGACCTGTCTCGCGTTTGCGATGAAGCTCGCGCAGGCTCAGGCGGAACTCGACTCGTGCCCACATGTCTCCGACGAAGCCAAAGCCGCCCTCGGTGAAGCGTCCGCCCCACCGATGCGCGCCGTGACCGTCGGCGTCGGTGACGACGCCTTCACGGTTGGCGAAGAGACGGTTCTCTTCCGCCACGAGAAGACATTCGTGAACCCCTGCGCGATCGGTGTCTCGGTCGACTCGGGCGCCTCCGACGACGAGATCGATGCCGTCGTAACAGACGCGAAGGCCGCCTCGTTCGAGCGCGTGCAGATGCAGCTGCGGTGCGGCTTCGTGGCCGTGCGCTCCTCGGCAGACGCAGGGCGCTTTGCAGCCGTCGCCGAGCGCGTGTCAGGTGCGACCACGCTCCCCCTCGTGCTCATGGCCGAGGACCCAGCGCACATGGCGGCGGCACTCGAGGTAATCGGCGACAAGCGCCCGCTCATCCATGCTGCCACCGAATCCAACGCCGACGCGATGATCGGACTCGCCGCAAAGCACTCCTGCCCGCTGGCGGTCCGTGGCGCCGGCCTCGACGCCGTCGCCGCACTGACCGAGAAGGCAGCGGCGGCCGGTCTGAAGGACCTCGTGATCGACTCGGCGCCAGCCACGCCCGGCGCCGCGCTTCGGGACCGTGTCTTCGCCCGCCGTGCCGCACTCAACCAGAAGTTCGCACCTCTCGGCTACCCGACCATCACGTTCCCGGGCGAGATCTCCGGCGGCGACGAAATGCTGGAGGCCGTCTACGGAGCGCTCGATGTCGTCAAGTACGGCAGCATCATCGTGCTCTCAGGAGCGGAACCCTGGCGCACGCTTCCGCTGCTCGTGCTTCGGCAGAACACCTTCACGGACCCGCAGCGCCCGATGCGGGCCGAGTCCAAGATATACGAGTACGGCACGCCCGGTCCGGACGCACCGTTCTTGGTCACAACGAACTTCTCGCTCACCTACTTCATCGTCTCCTCGGAGATCGAGTCGACCAAGACCGGCGCCTACCTCGGCGTCGTCGAATCCGAGGGTCTCTCGGTTCTCACCGCATGGGCTGCAGGGAAGTTCATCCCCGAAAGCATCGCCAAGTTCGTCGGCGGTAGCGGGATTGCCGAGAAGATCGGCCACCGGGAAATCATCATCCCCGGAGCGGTCGCTCAAATCAGCGGGGAGCTCGCCGAGGAGCTCGACGGGTGGAACGTAGTGGTCGGCCCCTACGAAGCTTCCGACATCCCCGCCTTCCTCAAGCGCAAGGCCGGCTAGGACGCCCGCGCAGCAGAATGTGGTGCCCGCAATGCTAATAGCTCGCCCCGACAGAACAAGCGACCCGGAGTCACGGGATGAACACCTGTTCGCACCGTGCCGTGCGCGGTGCCCCGTGCACGTCGACGTGCCCGGCTACCTGGCCGCCATCGCCGAGGGCCGGTTCGTCGACGCGCTTGAGATCGTCCTGGAGCGCAACCCGTTGCCATCGGTCTGTGGCCGGGTGTGTCTGCGCCCCTGCGAAGACGGCTGCAGGCGCTGCCTTCTCGATGAGCCGGTCGCGATTGCGGCGCTCAAGCGCGCTGCTGCTGACATCGGCGTCTATCCTCCGGCGCGCCCCGTGCGCCCTCGACCAGAACGCGTCGCAATCGTCGGCGGAGGCCCCGCAGGCCTGACGGCCGCCCGCGACCTGGCCAATCTCGGGCTGTCAGTCAGCATCTACGAGTCCAAGCCTCGCCTCGGCGGGATGCTTCGCTACGGTATTCCGAACTACCGGCTGCCCGACTACGCGCTGGACCGCGACATCAACTTCATACTGTCGCACGGCATCGAGGTGCACACCGGCGTCCGGATCGGCCGCGACATTACGATCGAGGAACTCAACGCTACCCACAACGCGGTCCTTGTCACCGTCGGACTCCAAGACAGCCGCGCGCTACCCATCCCGGGAGCGGACCGGCCGCAGGTGCTCACGGCGCTGCCCTTCCTCGAAGCGTGCGCAAACGGTGATCGAATGGATCTTGGGACGCGCGTCGTGGTCATCGGCGGCGGCAATGTCGCGATGGACGTGGCACGCGCGGTGCGGCGCTTCGTCGTCGACGAGGTCCGCGTGGTGTGCCTGGAGAGCCGCGACGAGATGCCCGCCGCCGAGCATGAGGTCCTTGACGCGGAGATGGAGGGCGTCACCGTCCACTGCTCGTGGGGACCGCGCGAGGTCTTCGGCACTGACCATGTCGAGGGCATGCGCGCAGTGAGGTGTGACCGCGTGTTCGACGACGAGCGCCGGTTCGCCCCCGTCTTCGACGAGACCATCGCCAAGGAGTTCAAGGCCGACACGGTGATCTTTGCTATCGGGCAGGGACCCGATGTCGAGGGGCTGGGTCTCCCGACGACGCCGCGCAAGTCCGTCCTGGTCGACCCGGTGGACCTCAAGACGCCGCTGGACAACGTATACGCAGCGGGCGACATCATCAACGGCCCGACCAAGATCATCGACGCCATCGCGTCGGGTCACCGGGCGGCAGCTGCAATCTACCGCGATCTCACTGGAGACGGCGAGATACTCGAGGCGCTTGACGAGGAGAACGCGGTCCTTGGCAAGGTGCCTGACACTATGGCCGCCGAGCTCGAGACACGCCGACGTATCCAGATGGAGCGACTCGAGCAGTGGGAGGCGATCCACACCTTCGACGAAGTCGAACTGGGCTACACCGAGTTCGAGGCAGCCCGCGAAGCACAGCGCTGTCTGTCGTGCACTGCAGGCGCCCGGCTCGCACGCGAGAAGTGCGCGTCATGCCTCACCTGCACGCGCGTGTGCCCTCACGGCGCCGCGTGCATCAATATGGGCGGCTACCTGTACTTCGAGATCGAGGCGTGCCATGCCTGCGGCGCGTGCGTCTCCCAGTGCCCCGCCCAGGCAATCACTCTGGAAGGCGCCTCCGAAGAAGACCTCTCGCGCCGCGTGCAGCGCAAGCTCATCGACCGCGGGCTCGATACGTCGCTCGTCTTCACGTGCGGCCACGCGCCCGACACCATTCCCGAAGCGGGTCTCGACTTCCGCGCGGTGCAGGTCTCGTGTCTGCTGCGCGTTAGCGAGCGCTCGGTCTTTGAGGCGCTCGATGAAGGTGCCTCGCGCATCGTGTTCACGCGCTGCACCGAGGGTGACTGCCGCTTCCCTCATGCACAAGAACTGGTGTCGAAACGTATCGACCACATCGGAAGCATGCTCGCCGAGATCGGCATGCGCGACTCGTTCCGCGTAACGGCCCTCCCGGCCACACAGGACGCCGGCTCGCAGCCTGCAGACTCGCAGAGCGCCCCGGAGGTAGATGGCCGATGATCGTCGTGCGCCAGAAACCCATCGACGAGATCTGCGCGATGATCGGCCGCCACAAGCGCGTGCTGCTCGTGGGCTGCAACACGTGTGCAGCCGTCTCGCTTGCGGGCGGCGAGACCGAGGTCGACACGCTCCTGCAGCTTCTCAAGCTCGCCACCAAGCGACGTGGCACGTCAGTGGAGTTCGCACCGGCGGTACTGCAACGACAGTGCGAGCCGGAGTACATCGAGTGTTTGCAGGACGAAAGCTACGACGCCCTGCTCTCGCTGGGATGCGGCGCCGGGGTCGCGCTCCTTGCCGAGACCGTCGGCAAGCCAGTGTACCCAGCGCTCGATACGCTGTTCATCGGTGCGGCGAAAGGACTCGCAAGCTGGCGCGCAGAATGTTCCGCGTGCGGGAAGTGCGTCCTTGGCGTGACTGCGGGCATATGTCCGATCACCCGGTGCGCCAAAGGGATTCTCAACGGCCCGTGCGGCGGCGTGTCCGATGGCACATGTGAGCTCGGCGACCGGCCGTGCGCGTGGGTCGAGATCTACGAGCGGCTCGAAGCGTACGAGCGGACGGACGAGTTCGACGCGATCAACCCGCCCAAGGACAACTCGACGCACGCCATCTGCGAGTGGGACATGTCCGAGAAGGACGATGACCGATGAGCCTCCGCGACGCACTGGAATCGGGGCGCTTCGTGGTCACGTCCGAGGTAGGACCCCCGAAAGGCACCAACATTGCGGCGATGCTCGAAACCGCCGAGATGCTCCGCGGGCGCGTCGATGCGCTGAACGTCACCGACAACCAGGCCGCCGTGATGCGGCTCTCCACGCTCGCAGCGTGCGCGCACCTGAAGAACGCCGGGTTCGATCCGGTCCTACAGGTCACCTGCCGGGACCGCAACCGCCTCGCGCTGCAGTCCGATCTCCTTGGCGCTGCTTCGTTCGGGATCACCAACGTGCTGGCGCTAACCGGCGACCATGTCGCCGTCGGCGACCACCCGCAAGCCAAGGGGGTGTTCGACCTGGAGTCTGTGCAGCTGCTTGAGGTGATCGCGGCGCTCAATGCCGGCGCCGACGCTGCGGGCAAGGAGCTGCATGGGACGCCCGACTTCGTGTTCGGTGCGGTCGTGACGCCGGATGCGCTCCCCCTGCGACCCCAGCTGGCCAAGTTCCGCAAGAAGGTGGCGGCTGGCGCGCAGTTCTTCCAGACGCAGGCCGTCTACGACGCGGAGTCGTTCAAGCGATTCATGGAGCACGCCCGGCAGTTCAACGTCAAGATCATGGCGGGCGTGGTCGTGTTGCGCTCTGCAGGGATGGCGAAGTTCATGAACCGCAGCATCCCGGGTATCGTGGTTCCCGACGAGGTCATCGCCGAGCTAGACAGCTCGTCGGACCCGCAGGCGACCGGCATCGAGATCACCGCCCGGTTCATCGGCGAAGTGCGCGACCATTGCGACGGAGTACACATCATGGCCGTCGGCGCCGAGCATCTCGTACCGACCGTGCTCGACGCGGCCGGACTCTAGGGAAGGGCGTGTACGCGTGAAGATCGCTATCTCGGGCAAGGGGGGTGTCGGCAAGACCACGCTGTCTTCGGGCTTGGCCCGCGCGTGGGCGTCCGAGGGTCGTCGTGTGATCGCTATCGACGCCGACCCGGACGCCAATCTCGCCACCGCGCTCGGCGCCGACGCCGCGGCAGCGGCCGCATGCGTGCCGCTTTCCGAGATGGACGACCTCATCGAGGAGCGCACCGGCGCCCGCCCGGGCCAGGGCGGCATGTTCAGCTTGAACCCGGACGTCTCCGACGTGGTCGAACGGTGCGGTACCGACATCGGTGGCGTGACCCTGCTACGCATGGGGACGGTCGAGCGCGGCGGATCGGGCTGCATGTGCTCGGAGGGCGTGTTCCTCAAAGCATTCATGCACCACTTGCTCGTCGAACGAGACGACGTCGCGATACTCGACATGGAAGCCGGAATCGAGCACCTTGGCCGAGGAACAGCGGAAGCTGTCGACGTGCTCGTCGTGGTCGTGGAACCCGGAGCGCGAAGCGTCCAGACGGCGCACCAGGTAAACTCCTTGGCGCAGGACATCGGCGTGCGCGAAGTCCTGGCCGTGGGCAACCGCGTACGGGGTAGCGAGGACATCGCCTACCTGCGCGAGGCGCTCGGGGAGATCGAACTCATCGGCGCACTGCCAGAAAGCGAGGCTGTACGTAAGGCGGACCGCGAGGGCCGCTCGCTGTCCGGTACAGACCAGACGTTCACCGACGCGCTGCGCACCATTGCGGCGGCGCTCGTAGGCGAATCCGAGCGTTCGAGAGAATGAGGAGGACTCAGATGCTTGTCATCGGCGAGAAGATCAACATCATGAGCAAGACCATCGGACCGGCAATGAAGGAGCGTGACCCCGAGCCGATCCGCCAGATGGCGCACAGGCAGGTCGAAGGTGGCGCAAACGTGCTCGACATCAACCTGGGGCCGGCAACCAAGAACGGCCCCGAGATGATGGAGTTCGTCGTCAGAACCGTCCAGGAGACGGTACCGGACATCCGGCTCTGCCTCGACACGATGAACCCGGATGCGATGGCGGCAGGACTAGCGCTGTGCAACCTGCAGCCCATCATCAACTCCACGTCCGCCGAACGGGCGCGCCTCGAGACCTTCCTGCCTCTCGCCAAAGAGTACGGCGCCGACATCATCGGCCTGGCCATGACCGAGGCGGGAGTCAGTCGCGACGCGAACGAACGGCTCATGGCGGCGACCGAGATCATGGGCGCGATGATGGAGTTCGACGTGCCGCTGGAGCGCCTCTACCTCGACCCGCTGCTCCTGCCGATCGCGGTCGCCCAACAGCAGGCGGCCGAGGCTATCGAGTCGATCGCCATGTTCAAGCAGCTCAACGAACCGCCGCTCAAGACCGTGGTCGGGCTCTCGAACATATACAATGGGTGCCCCGAGCACGTGAAGTCCCCGTTGGCAGCGGCTCTCTTGGCCCTTCTGATTCCTGTCGGCCTCGATGCGGCGATCATGGACCCGAACGACGAGCTGCAGATGGCCGTCGTCAACCAGGACCAGTCGGTGCTTGCCGCCGACACCACGGTCGAGAAATCGATGGCCGTGCTTAGAAACGAGACACTGTACTGCAACTCGTACCTCGACTGATCGATCGTCGCCGAGAGGACCGGCAGTGAGCCAGGACCGTTGCACATGCGCCGAGGAGCAGGAAACCCGCGAGATCGATCTCGCGTTGCTCGACCCTGTCTTCGAGCGCTACGCGGACGATCCCGGAGCACTCATCCCGGTGCTGCAGGCAACTCAGGAGACCTACGGCTACCTCCCCGAACCGGCGATACGCGCAGTCGCGAGTGCGCGCAACGTCCCCCTCTCGGAGGTCTACGGCGTTGCCACGTTCTACGCGCAGTTCCACCTGAGGCCGCGTGCCGAAACGATCGTTCGCATCTGCCATGGCACGGCCTGCCACGTGCGAGGCGCTCCCGAGGTGACCCGCGCGGTCGTCGAAGAACTCGGCGTGAAGGTGGGCGAGACGACTCAAGACCTGGCGTTCACAATTGAGTCTGTCGCGTGCGTGGGCTGCTGCTGTCTCGCACCCGTCATGCTCGTCGGTTCCGAAACCTACGGACAGCTGGACGTAGTGCAGACCCGTCGCATAGCCGCCTCCCTGCGCGAGAAGGCAGATGAGCGAAAGGATGCCCTGGAGTGAGCGGTCCGGTTCCCGTTGAATTGCGTACCCTGGGAGAGTCCGTCGTCATCCGTGTCTGCACAGGCCCGGGATGCGTGGTGAACGGATCACTGAACGTAGCTGACCGTTTCGAGGAAGTCATCGCGGCGGTTGGAGCCGAAGACCGCGTACGCGTTGTGCGGACGGGTTGCCACGGGCTGTGCGAGGAAGGGCCCCTCGTCGCCGTCTCTCCACAAGACATCTTCTACCCGCGCGTGAGCGAGGAGATGGCCGCCCCGATCGTCGAACGACTCATGGAGGATGGCTCCTTCGTGGAGGAGTATCTGTTCCGCCCATCCGAGAACGAGGCGCCGATCGAGCGCTATTCCCAGCTCCCCTTCAATCTCACGCAACAACGCATCGTGCTGCGCAGCTGCGGGGTGATCGACGCCGAAGACATCGATGACGCAATCGCGTGCGGTGCCTACGACGGCCTGCGCCGCGTGCTCGCTGGGTTCACTCCCGATGCCCTGATCGATGAGATAGAGAGATCCGGGTTGCGTGGCCGAGGCGGCGCGGGCTTTCCCACTGGCCGGAAGTGGCGGCTCGCTCGCCAAGCCGATGGAGAGCCAAAGTACGTCATATGTAATGCCGACGAAGGCGATCCAGGCGCGTTCATGGACCGCAGCGTGATAGAGGGCGACCCGCACAGCGTCCTCGAGGGCATGGCGATCGCCGCGTTCGCCATCGGCACCGATACCGGGTACGTCTACGTCAGGGCCGAGTACCCGCTGGCGGCGAGGCGGTTGCGTATTGCAGTCGCGCGGGCCGAGGAGCGCGGGCTGCTTGGCGACAGGATCCTCGGCAGCGACTTCTCCTTCTCCGTGCGCGTCACGGAAGGCGCTGGCGCCTTCGTATGCGGCGAGTCCACCGCGTTGATGTTCTCCATCGAGGGCAAGCGCGGGATGCCGCGTGTCACACCGCCCAGGTCGGTAGAGAAGGGTCTCTGGGGCAAGCCGACGGTGCTCAACAACGTTGAGACGTTTGCCAACGTCCCCTGGATAGTGACACAAGGGCCGGACCGGTTCCGCGGTTTCGGCACCGAGAACTCCTCAGGCACCAAGGTCTTCGCCCTGACGGGCAGGGTCAGGAACACCGGACTCATCGAGGTTCCCATGGGCACCACGATACGCGAGATCGTCTATGACATCGGCGGCGGCGTCCGGGGAGGCCGGCGGTTGAAAGCCGTGCAGATGGGCGGCCCTTCCGGTGGATGCCTGCCGGAGAAGTACCTCGACCTCCCCGTGGACTTCGACTCGCTCGACAGCGTCGGCGCGATGATGGGCTCGGGCGGACTCGTGGTCCTTGACGAGGGTGACTGCATGGTCGACATGGCCCGCTACTTCCTAACGTTCACGCAAGACGAGTCGTGCGGAAAGTGCGTGCCCTGCCGAATTGGAACCAAGCGCATGCTGGAGATTGTCACGCGCATCACCAATGGCAGCGGCGAAGAGGGCGACATCGAGAAGCTCGAACGGCTCGCGAGCGATGTGAGTCGCACTTCGCTCTGCGGCCTCGGCCAGTCGGCACCCAACCCAGTGCTCACCACGATCCGCTACTTCCGCGAGGAGTACGAGGAGCACATCCGGGAGAGCCGCTGTCGGGCCGGTGCCTGCGCAGAGCTGTCCCGATTCATCATCCATGCCGAGGCCTGCAAGGGCTGCACGGTCTGCAAGAAGCGCTGTCCGGTAGGCGCCATACGGGGCGAGATGAAAGAACCACATGCGATCAGCGTGGATCGCTGTATCAAGTGCGGCGTATGCGTTGAACACTGTCCGTTCGACGCGATCGAGAGAATCTAGGACGAGGTGCTCTTCGGCGAGACGCCCAGTCCGCCGGGAGCCAGGAAGGAAGGGATGAGCCGATGAGAGTCAGAGACATCATGACAGCCCGCGTCGTCGCAATCGCACGCGAGGCCACGGTCGCCGAAGCCGCCCGCAAGATGCGAGACGAGCGAGTGGGCTCAATCCTCGTGGTCGAGGACGACCAGCTTGTGGGTATCCTCACCGACCGTCAGATAACCCACAGTGTGACTGCCGATGGTCTCGATCCGCGCACCGTAGCCGTAGGCGACGTCATGCACGAGGATTTCGTCCCGCTTGAGCCGGACATGGATCTTCTCCAGGCGATGCGGCTTATGCGCGAGCTGACGATGCGCCGTCTACCGGTGGTCGAGAATGGCAAGCCGGTCGGCATCGTGTCCGTATCGGACATCGCGGACTTCGTACGGGAGGGCGTGGACACGATACTGATGGAAGGCAGCGTGCGAGCGCGCCGGAAAAAAGCCTAGGACTGTCCGCAGGAGCACTGAGAGAGGCGCAAGTGACACAGACATCCGCAGAGAGGATCACTCTCACTATCGACGGACGGTCGATCGAGGCGCGCGCCGGGCAAATGGTGCTCGAGGTCTGCCGAGAGGTCGACATCCGCATACCGACCCTGTGTCACGACCCGCGCCTGGAACCCTACGGAGGCTGCCGACTCTGTCTGGTGCAGATCGAGGGCGTGCGCGGCTTCCCCATTTCGTGTACCACACGCGCCGCCGACGGCATGATCGTGACCACCAACAGCGAGGAGATAGCTCAGCTGCGGCGTTCCATCGTCGAGCTGTTGCTCTCCGACCACGAGCTGCGCTGTCTGTCGTGCGACTCGGTCGGCGCGTGTGCTCTGCAGGATATCGCCTACGAGTTCGGGATTGAGGAGTCGCCCTACCAAGGAGAGCGGCACCGTGTATGGACGGGAGTCGACGACGGGCTGATCGAGCGCGACTACGCCAAGTGTATCTCGTGCGGCCGCTGTGTTCGCATCTGCCACGAGGTCCAAGGCTGCGACGTCTACGGATACACCGATCGCGGCTTCGAGGCAATACCAAACACTCCGTATGGCACGTCGCTGCTCGACGCCGGCTGCGAGTTCTGCGGCCAGTGCGTGTCGACGTGTCCCGTCGGCGCGCTGACCGACCGCATGCGGCGCTTCACGGGCCGAGCCTGGGAGCTGGAGCACACCGACACGACCTGCGGCTATTGTGGTGTCGGCTGCACGATCACGTACGCACACAAGAACGGCACTATCACCGGCGCCTCGGCGCCGCTGGACCGTGGTGTCAACCAGGGAAACCTCTGCGCCAAGGGGCGCTACGGCTACGGGTTCGCCGCGCATCCCGACCGCCTCACGACCCCGCTCGTCAGACGCGACGGCGAACTCACGCCTGCGACCTGGGACGAAGCGATCGCCGCGGTCGCTGCCGGCATCCGCCGTGTGGTCGACGAGCACGGCCCCGACGCGTTCGCCGCGCTTGCCTCGGCCAAGTGCACGAACGAGGAGAACTACGCCTTCCAGAAGATGATCCGCGCGGGAGTCGGCACGAACAACGTCGACCACTGCGCCCGGCTTTGACACAGCTCCACGGTGGCCGGTCTGGCCGCCTCATTCGGAAGCGGAGCGATGACGAACTCGATCGGCGACCTCGGGCAAGCCGACGTCGTCTTGGTCGTGGGCTCGAACACCACCGAAGCACACCCGATCATCGGCATCGAGCTCAAGAAGGCAGCGCGACGCGGGACCGAGATCGTCATCGTCGATCCGCGGCGCATCCGGCTCGTAGACCATGCGTCGCAGTGGTTGCAGATCGACCCGGGCACCGACATCGCACTCGTCAACGCGATGATGCGGGTCATCGTCGACGAGGGCCTCGCCGACGACGCCTTCATCGCCGAGCGCACCGAGGGCATCGAGGAACTGCGCGCCGTGCTTGCCGGGTATGATTCCGACACGGTCGCGGAGATCGTCCGCGTACCTGCCGAGGAGATTCGCGCCGCTGCGCGCACCTACGCGCGCGCAGACGCCGCCGCGATCGTGTACTGCATGGGCGTCACGCAGCACGAGTCGGGTACGGCGCAGGTCCGGGCGCTTGCCAACCTCGCGATGCTCACCGGCAACATCGGGCGACCCGGCACCGGCGTCAACCCGCTCCGCGGCCAGAACAACGTCCAGGGTGCGTGTGATATGGCGTGCTTGCCGGTCAACCTGCCCGGCTACGCCAGCGTCACGGACGATGTCGCACGCGCAAGGTTCGAGAAAGCGTGGGGCGCCACGCTCTCCTCGGCAGCGGGTCTGACCCTGACGGAGATGATGGACGCAGCGGCGACCGGCCACGTGCGAGCCATGTACGTGATGGGCGAGAACCCCGTGCTGTCCGACCCCGACCAGGCGCACGTCGTCGAGGCACTTGAGAAGCTCGATTTCCTCGTCGTGCAGGACCTCTTCCTGACCGAGACGGCCGCGCTGGCCGACGTCGTACTGCCAGGAACGGCATCTGTCGAGAAGAACGGCACGTTCACGAACACCGAGAGGCGAGTCCAGCGCGTGCACGCCGTGGTTCCGGCACCCGGAGACGCACGCAGCGACCTCGAGATCATCGGACGCGTCTCGACCGCTCTCGGCTACGAGATGCCATTCGCCGAACCCGCCGAGGTCATGGCCGAGATAGCCGGGGTCACGCCCTCGTACGGCGGCATCAGCTACGAGCGTCTCGAGTCCGGCGGCCTCCAGTGGCCATGCCCGACAGAGACGCATCCGGGTACACCCATCCTGCATGTCGACAGCTTCACCCGCGGGCTCGGCGCGTTTGCGCCGACGGAGTACCTCCCCCCGAGCGATGCAGCTGGCGGCGGCTACCCGTTCGTACTGACGACCGGCCGCGAGCTGTGGAACTACCACACGAACAGCTTGACGGGACGCTCGGCTGGACTCGCCGAACTCAATCCGGTGGCTCACGCCGAGATACACCCGGCCGACGCAAACCGCCTCGGACTGTGCGACAACGACTGGATCGAGATAGCGAGCCGCCAAGGAACCCTCTGCGTCCAGGTGCGCATCTCCCAGCGCCCGAAGCGAGGCCTGCTGTTCATGCCGTTCCACTTCGGGAAGGCGCCCGCAAATCGGCTCACATCGACCCGTCGTGATCCGGTCGCCAAGATTCCCGGGCTCAAGTACAACGCAGTGAGTGTTCGAGCGTGCGAAGCGCCAGAGGCCGGCGTGTAGCCCCTACGCCTCGCCCTCACCCTGGTCTTCGCTGCCGTTGCCTGTCTCCCGAGGGCCGAGTTCGAGCATGCCAGACTGCAAGAGGTCATCGTAGCGCGCAGCCCCAAGACACGTCCGCGCCGAAACACACCACGCCGCACAGACCGGCGCGACCTTCCGGGTCACGCGCGCCCCGCACTTGGGACACTTCCGCCGCTGCTCGTCGGAGAACAGCTCGACCATCGTGGCGCACTCGGGACAGCGCACGTCGTCGGTGGTGATGTAGCGTCCGTCCGAACCGGGGCACGAGGCGGTTCCCATGGCGTCTCCCTGTCGCAGTCACGTCCTGTGACAAGGATACCCAGCAACGCGCATGCCGCATCCGGACTCGCTAGGGAGCGATCGTGAAGTCGGCACGTGCACCGCTCGGGAGCTCGTAGCTCACCGTGTATGTCTCGCCCTCGCCCCTCGGGGCCGCAAAGACGACGTTTATGTCGACTCCACCGCCAGGTGCCAGTCCCGGAGCGTCGCCGGCATCTCCCTCGTCCACCCCGTGTGTCCGGACGGAGAAATCGTCCACCTCGAGTACTCCCTCGGTGCCTTGCGCAACCGGTAGCTGCTCCTCGTACGGCAGAGCGATGAACGAATCCGAAACGTTGCGCACCTGGAGCTCAACAACGAGCAGCTGCCCGGAGAATGTGGCGTCGACAACCTGGATATCGAGGCCCTCAAGGGTGATGGTGTCGCCGACCTGTCCGGTCGCGGCTCCAACGCCATTGAACACCTGACCCCGATCGGGTCCGTACGCATTCGACCACCAGAGGAACCCCCCGATGGCTGCGAAGACGACGACCGCGACGACCAGACGCTGTCGTAGCGTGCTCGGCCAGTCTCCCCCGCCGCCGACCGCGTGTCCTTTGCGAAGATTCATCGGGAACCACACCCCGTGCCCCTTTCTCCTCTGTGAACGCTACGCCAGGCACCGGCGCTCAACAAGACCCATTCCTACCGGTGGTACGGCTCCCCCCGCATGATGCGAAACGCCCGGTAGACCTGCTCAAGGAGCACGACCCGCGCAAGCTGGTGCGGCAGCGTCATCGCACCGAAGGACAGGCGCTCCTCGGCACGCTCGAGAACTGCTTCGCCGAGGCCGGCAGCGCCTCCGATGACGAAAGCGAGATGACTTCGACCGTCGAGCCCGTGGGACGCGACCCATGCTGATAGCGCCTCCGAAGACAACTGGCGTCCGCAGGCGTCGAGGGCTACCAGATGCGCACTATCGGGGAGCACGCGGAGGATGTCGGCCGCCTCCTCGGCGATCGCACGGGATTCGTCGCGAGAGACATCACGGTCGGCGACCTCGACGATGTTGACCGTCGCGTACGGGCCGAGACGCTTGACGTACTCCGCCGCGGCATCCCGCCACCACGGCTCCTTGAGCTTCCCGACCGCTATGATCGTGACCCTCACTGCCGCTGCGCGTCAGAGCCGAGCGTCACCGAAAGCTCGCGGCGAGCGTCCGCGCGGATCACGACGACCGATACTGTCTCCCCGATCTTGGCAGCGCGAATGGCCGCGAACACGTCTTCGACGCCCTTGATCTCACGGCCGCGAATCTCCGTCATGATGTCCCCGCGCTGCAAACCGCCATCGTCAGCGGGCGAACCGGGCTCGACGAACCGGATGAGTGCGCCGCGCGTGACCGGCAGCTGGAACTGCGCGGCCAAGTTCTCGTCGATGGTCGTGCTCGACACGCCCATGTACGGGTGCACGGCACTCCCGGTCTCGATGAGTTGCTCGGCCACGCTCATTGCGAAGTCGACAGGAATCGCGAAGCCTATGCCTGCGGACTGAGGCGCGCCGACCGCTCCCGACGGCGACTGGATAAGCGTGTTGATGCCGATGAGCTTGCCCTGCTCGTCCACCAACGCACCACCGGAGTTGCCCGGGTTGATGGCCGCGTCGGTCTGGATGAGGTTCGTGTAGGCCGTGATGTCGGTGGCGCTCTCGGACAGACTCGACCGCTGCAACGCGGAGATGATACCCGCAGTCACGGTCTTCTCCAGTCCGAAAGGACTGCCGACCGCGACCACGAACTGGCCGACCCTCAGACTGGCCGAGGAACCGACCTCGATAGCAGGGTAGTCCCCTTCAGGAATGCTGAGCACGGCCATGTCTGTCGAGGGGTCGACGCCCACGACCTTCGCCTCCACGTCGTCGAGGCCCACGGTCACGATGATGCGGTCCGCGGCCTCGACCACATGGTTGTTCGTCAGCACGAACCCCTTGCTGTCGATGATGACGCCGCTCCCGTTGCCGACGTCGCGCATCTGAGTGTTGCCGGTGAACGGATCCACTGCGCGCCGCTGTATGGTGACGTTCACGACCGAGGGTGTGACCTTCTCCGCAACGGCTTCCGCGAAGTCGAGGTTGCTGTCAGGGGTGATGGTGATGTTGGCGGCCTTGGTAGTACCGGCCGGGGAGGACACGAAAGGCCTCGATCCGGGCAGCGCGCCGAACGCCCAGAGCAGCGCGGCGGCGACCAGCATACCGCCGACCACCGATCCGATCGCGGCTGCGGTGATCACGGCGGCGCCCGACCAGCGCTTCACGACGGCAGGTTCTTCGCAGGGCTCGTCGTCAGGCTCACCCGTGTAGTCGCAAACCGGAAGCGGGCCGACAACGGTCTTGTAGGCAGGCGCGTCAACCGAGGGAGTCTCCTCAAGATGGGCGTCAGGGTCGGCCATCCAGGAGATCGCGTCGCCCTCGTCGGCGGTCGGCTCGGGAATACCTTCCGGAACGGGCGCTTCGTCTTCACGTCCGGAGAATCGGTTCTCGTCGTACTCGTCCATTCATGCACCTCGCTCGACACAAGCATCCGCAACGCTTCGGAGTATACCCGCGGACACCGGTCCTCTGGTTACACCCTACGGTTCTTCACGATAACGCCACGGAGCGACGAGGTGCCCGCATCGACCGCCCGCGCTGCGCGACCGGTCTGCATTCGTCCCCCAGTGGGTAAGTCCAAGGCAGCGATTCCTTCTGCACCTGGTACTTCGTTCCCGGCGCTACTCTCAGCGGACAGACCAAGGCCTGCGACGCGCGAGGTGCACTCAGACTGAGGGGCCTGGCAGCGGGTCGCCGGGCTCGTGAGAAAGGGGCTAGTCATGAATGACAAGCGCAACGCGCTCACAACCGGATTCGGTAAGCCGGTCGACGACGACCAGAACTCGGTTACCGCAGGATCACGCGGGCCGGTGCTCATGCAGGACGTGCATCTGCTCGAGAAGCTCGGCCA
>JAUXNU010000051.1 GCA_030682655.1 Actinomycetota bacterium
GGATGTCAGTGCGCTCGCGGCTCGAATCAGCCGGCGTCCCAGTGTCCCAGCCGGAGAGTGACTTGCGTCTCGCCGACATGCTGGAGCCACTCAGACCCGCCGAGAGACTCGCTGTCTACCTGCGTGTGATAGAGGATCGACCGTTCGCAGAAGTCGCGCACATCACCGGCAAGTCCGAAGACGCCGCGAAGAAGACCGTGTACCGAGCACTCTCGCGGCTGCGCAGCATCCAAGAAGAGAGCAGAGTCGCCTGCACGAGGGAGCGTGGAACATGAGTGACGCCATGCACATTCGGTCGGAACCCGAGCAGCTGCTCGTTCGCCTCGCTCCACCGAGACCCACCGATGAGGAGGTCGCGGCGATTGCGGCTAGGGCCAGGACGCTCCAGGCGCCGCCGCCGATCTCACCGCGGGTCGCCATGTCAATCACAGCGATCACCGCGGTAGCCACAGTGGCCCTGGCGATGCTCATCATAGGCAGGCCGACGACTCCCGACGCGCCTCTCCCCGGCGTCACTAGCCAGCACAGCTATTTTCGCACCGCGAAGACCTTCGTTCCCCGGGACACGTTCACCGACGAGAACTTCGGGCGTCTGACCCCTGCAGACCTCGAGAAGGAATACGGAATCCGACTGGCCTTCCCGGCCCAAGCGGCGGGAGGCAGCTACCAGGGGATCTACGAGGAAGGCGAAGTCGGCGTTCATCGGTACTACTACGCCATCTACTCAAATGACGTCATAATCCAGCTGACGGTGCTCCCCGACCCCGGAGATGCCGAGGAGTGGCTGCGGGGCTTCATTGAGGGCGACTTCGGACTTCACGCGACAAAGGTCGACTTGCGAGGCGCACAGGCATTCGCGATGCCGCGACTGAACGAGACGCTGCCGATGGACCCGCAGACCGGCGGGCGAGTAGCCGGCCCGGGCAACGGGGCCGCCAAGGTGTTCTGGCGGCAGGGGCGCTTCGTGATGCAGGTCATGAACCCGGATGCCAACGTCGAGGTTCTTGCGGCGGTCGCACGGGATGTGACGTTCGAGCTGAATCCTGATTTGGCTCGCTAGCGACCGGCTGTTTGGGACTACCGGAATCTCGACTGCACCGACTCTGGCGAACGCATTGCGCATGACCAGCAAACCGGCC